>NZ_CALXNG010000004.1:0-116163 GCF_944389695.1 Candidatus Parakkermansia intestinigallinarum | reverse complement strand
ATGTTGAATTCCTAAGCGAATATCCGCGCCTATCCTTCTCTCTATGTCTACACTGTTTTTCTAATGCGTCTGCCCTGCATCGGCCGCGTGAATGTTGTTTACGGGCGACGCTTGCCCGTCAGCAGCGCGTTCGTCAGCGACGCTCGCCCGCCCGCGGCACCGGCGGTGCTCAGGCCGATGCCTCGCCGCCGCAGCGGCCGTCCGCAACGCTCGGAGATTCGACCGCGGGGGCCGTGCCCGCCCCGTCGCCGAAGAGGGCCGCGCGGAGCCCGGCCTCGAATGCGGCGCGAGGCAGAGCCAGCAGCTGCTGCTCGCTGAGGCGAAGAGAGCGGCGCCAGCGCATCAGCACGCTGAGCAGGTGCAGGTGCAGCTCGGGGCTCTCTTCGGGAACGGTCAGGAAGAAGATGAGCGTGGCGCGGTCGCCCTCGGGCGTCCAAACAACCCCGTCGGGGCAGCGCAGAGCCAGCACGCCGCCTGCCTTCAGGCCGCTGATGCGGGCGTGGGGCACGGCCATGCCGCAGCCGATCCATGTGGGCGCGAGCTGCTCGCGATCTTCGGCGGAGCGCAGAATCTCGTCGGCTCGGGCGGGAGCCAGCCTCTGCGCCATGGCTGCGGCCCATTCGGCAAAGAGCGCCGATTTTTCGCCGTTGCCGCAACGGTCGTCGAACACTATAAGACGTGTGGGAAAGTCTTCTGGCAGCATGCGCCCCCTGTAGTATCACATCACTCCCCCTCTTGCAAGCCCTAAGAGCGCATCATGACAAACTCCGCAGCGCTCGCCGACGCCCCCCGACGCTGCCCCCACGACGCTGCCCCCCCGACGCTGCCCGACGCCGCCCTCCGACGCCGCCTTCCGACGCCGCGCTGAGCCCGGAAGTCGCGCTGCGCCGAGCCGGGAAGCCGCGCCATGCCGAGCCCGGAAGCCGCGCCGCGGCGCCGCCGAAAAAGTTGACGGATTTGAGCTGCTCAATGTCTGATTTGGTGGTTGCACTGCGCCGCAAAATGAGCTAAACTGCCCTTGCCATGCTCCGCACCCATATCATCTTCTGCCTGACGGCTCTGTCCCTTGCCCTGACGGCCCAGCCCCTGACGGCTCAGAGCAGGGATCGGGCGGCCTCGGACGACTCCGGACACGCGATGCCCGAGCTGCCGGAACTGCCCGATAGCGCGTCTCCGGCCGATGCCGAGGAAGAGGTGCCCGAGGTCGAGGAAGATGAGATTGTCGAGACCGTGCGCCTCGGCGGCGAGGACGCGAATCAGGGCGTCGGCGGCGTCGATCAGGCCGACAGCTACGAGGAGAGCGTCGGCGACGACGAGGATGACAGCCCGACGCGGGTTGACGTGACGCCCTCCACCTCCGAGACCGAGGAGTACGTTCCCCTGCAGGATGACATGAAGGCCGATGACCCTTCGGTGCAGGATCCGTCGCGCGTGACCTACGCCCGCACGCGGCGCAACGCGCGCACGATGTCGCTGGCGGTTCCCGGTCCCCGCGGCATCATCAGCGACCGCAACGGCCTTGTCATGGCCTGCTCCGAGGTTGCCTACCAACCCTCCGTCAATTTCGGCCAGCTGGAGGATGAGAGCGATGCCCACATCCTCAGCATCGCGCGCGAGGTCATCGCCGCCTACGAGAAGCTGGGGCTGGCGGTGTATGAGAAGACGGACGAGCAGCTGCTGGATCACTACCGCAACCGCCGCTGGCTGCCCCTGCCCGTGGCTCCCACGGTGCGCGCGGGCGAGATTCGCAAAATCCGCAAGGAGCTCGAAGCTCTTCCCTACGGCTACCTCATGCCGCTCTACATTCGCAACTACCCGAACCGCGAGTCCGCCTGCCACATCCTCGGCTACACGGGGGCTCAGGCCAAGCTGCCGACGGGGCCGATCAACCACAATGACCCCATCTTCCAGAGGCAGGAGGGGCGCTCGGGGCTCGAGCAGCGCTTCAACAAGCAGCTGACGGGGCGGCCCGGCATCTGGCGTCTCATGTTTGATGAGTCCGGGCGCAAGATTCTCGACGAGCTGCAAACCCGCCCGAAGCCCGGCGGCACGGTCGTCACGACCTTGAATATGGAGTGGCAGAAGGCAGCCGAGAAGGCGCTGCGCGAAAACACGCTCGGCCGAGGCGCCTTCGTGATGGTGGATGTGCACACGGGCGAGATTCTCGTGCTGGCGTCCACCCCGAACTTCGACCCCAACGCCTTTATCCCGTCCATCTCGCAGGAGGACTACGACGCGCTGCGCAATGACGCCAGCAACCCGCTGGTGTCGCGAGCCTTCGCCGGTGTCTACCCGCCCGCCTCGACCTTCAAGACGGTGACGGTCGCCGCCGCCCTGCGCCACCACATCATCACGGAGGACACCTACATCAACTGCCCCTACAGCGTGCGCATCGGCGGGCACGAGTTCCGCAACCACAGCCATTTCTCGGGCTCGATCAACTGCGTGACGGCTCTCGTGACCTCGAACAACCCCTTCATGTATCTGACGGCCGCCGTGCTCACGCCGCACATCGGCGCTCACCGCCTCTGTGAAATGGCGCGCCGCCTCGGCTACGGCAAGACGACGGGTATTCCGCTGCCGGACAAGGCCGGCATCGTTCCCGATGAAGCTTGGATGCACCGCAACTACGGGCGCGGCTTCATGTCGGGCGACGAGGCGAACATGGCCATCGGTCAGGGGCCGCTGCTGGCCACGCCTCTTCAGGTGGCGCACGCGATTTCGGGCATCGCCAACGGGCAGTATCTGCCGAAGTTGCAGCTCATCCGCCAAGTGCTCGATGCCGACGGCAACGTTGTCTACCAGTTCACGCCGACGGAGCAGTCGAACCTCCGGGACATGGCGCGCGCCTTCGCGACCGTGCGCCGCGGCATGACGGAGGTGGTGGCCGGCGGAACGGGGCGCCGCGCCAAGCTGAGCTACGTGCAGAATGCCGGCAAGACGGGAACGGCTCAGTGGGGGCGTCCCTCCGATGACTGCCGTCTGGCTTGGTTCGCGGGCTTTTTGCCGGCGGATAACCCGCGCTACGCCTATGCGGCGCTCTACGAGGGTAAGCCGCACCAGCGCATCGGCGGCGGCGCGTCGGCGGGTACGATTGTCAAGGTGTTCTTCGAGAGCATTGCCGGCAGCATGAAGGAGGAGCTGGCCAAGGAGCGCGAGGATATCGCCGTGGACGGTCAGAAGCCGCTGACGCCCGAAGAGGAGGCTGAGCTGCAGGCTCAGGCGGAGGAGGAGGCGCGCAGCGCCGAAGAAGCTCAGTACGAGCAGCAGGCTCGCGAGCGCCGCCAGAGCACCGAGGGTTGGTCGGAGGGCCGCGAGCGCCACTGAGGCTCTCCCCCGCAAGGCGGCGCGGCAGCGGGAGCTGCGTCGGTCGGCGGGGAACTGCGTCTGCGTCGGCGGGGAACTGCATCTGCGTCGGCAGGGCTGCATGGGGCGGGGCTGCGTCGGCAGTCCGCGCATCGGTGACAGTTCGCGTTCGTCGACGGCTATTGGCGCGGCGATGACAGTCCGCGTTCGTCGGCGGCCGTTTGCGCGCGGCGTGGGCGCTTCGCGGCCGCGCGGAGGCGGCGGTATGGCAAGCGGAGGGCTTGACAGCTCCCTCACCAAAAGCTAGAATTCGCCCGAGCGGAGTCTGACGGGCAGACTCCGAAAATTGCGCCGACGGTGTAGATTACACGAAAAATTGGCGTTTTCATTTTTGCAAGATGAAAGCAATCTACAAGTGGGGAATAGCCGGAGCCGTCTGCGCCGCAGGCGTCGGCATCTGGCTGATGACGGATGAGGACGGCTCGGCCGGCGTGCAGTTCAAGACGACGCGCCTCGTGCGCGGCACCTACACCAACAAGGTGCAGGCCACCGGCACGCTCGAACCGCAGGAGCTCGTCGACGTCGGTGCTCAGGTGACGGGCGAAATCAAGGAGTTCGGCACGGATCTGGCCGGCAATCGAGTCGACTACGGCAGCGAGGTGAAGGCGGGGCAGTTGCTGGCCCGCATCGACGACACCATCGTCGAGCTTGACATTCAGCGTGCCGAGGCCAGCGTGGCTCAGGCCAAGGCTCAGATTGCCTCGGCCGATGCTGCCGTCTCGTCCGCCAAGGCCAACATCTCGCAGTGCCAATCAAACCTCAATCGGGCGCAGCGCGATTATGATCGCGCCCGGAAGCTCGGCGTCGGCGACGCGCTCTCGCAGATGGAGTACGATCAGTACGTCAATGCCAAAGAGACGGCTGCCGCCAATCTCGAAGCGGCGATGGCCCAGCTCGAGACGGCCGAGGCTCAGCGACAGAACGCCGAAGCCCAGCTGCTGAGCGCCGAAGCCCAGCTGAAGAGCGAGCTGCGCAACCGCGACTACACGCGCATCACCACCCCGGTCGACGGCACCATCGTGGTGCGTCAGGTCAACGTCGGGCAGACGGTGGTGAGCAACATGAGCGCCACGACCCTCTTTTTGGTGGCCCGCGACCTGCGCCACATGCAGATCTGGACGAGCGTGAACGAGGCGGATATCGCCAAAATCAAGCCCGGTCAGGAGGTGCGCTACACGGTTGACGCCATGCCCGGCCGCGACTTCGTGGGCAAGGTCAACAAGATTCGCCCCAACGCCACGATGAGCTCCAACGTGGTGACTTACATCGTCGAGGTCGATATCGAAAACCCCGACCGCGAACTGCTGCCCTACATGAGCGCCAACGCCAACTTCATTGTGTATGAGGAGAAGGATGCGCTCATGCTCAGCGACGCCGCCTTCAGCTTCACTCCTTCCGAAGACATGATTGATCCCGCCGCCGCTGCCCGACTCAAGGCCGGCCCCGCTCCGCGCGGTCCGAAGCCCGCGGCGGAAGGCGACGAGCCGCCCGCCGCGCAAGGCGGGCAGCCTGCTGAGGAGGGCGACGAAACCCCGGCGAGCGCCGCGACCGAGGCGCAGCCGGAGCGTCCGGCCATGGCGATGAAGCCGGCGCTCATCTGGCAGAAGCAGGCCGACGGCAAGCTGGTGCCGGTGCGCGTGCTGCGGGGCGAGAGCGACGGTGCCCGCAGCATCGTCCGCCCCCTGCCCGGCGAAACGCTCGATGAACAGGCCGAGATTGTGACGGGCATCTCCAAGAATGCCCCCGCCGCCGACGGAGAGAGCGCCAAAGGACAGACCAACCTCTTCGGCCCCAAGCGCCCCGAGCGACGTCCGCGCGGCACCGGCTGAGCTGAGGCCAAACGCGGCTAGGATACCAAGGGAGACCGCGGCCCGGGCGGCCCGCCCCCCAACTAAGATCGGCCCCTCTCGGGCACGAGAAGTCCGGGCGCAGCGGCTGCGCTGCACCCGGCGATCGTATCGAACACCCTCACTTTTTCATCCACACACGTGATTGAACTCAAAAACATCACCAAGGTCTACCACCTCGGCGAGATTGACCTGCCCGTGCTCAAGGGCATCTCGCTCAAGATCGAGGACGGCGAGTTCGTCTCGCTGACCGGTGCCTCGGGCTCGGGCAAATCCACCCTGATGAACATTCTGGGCTGCCTCGACCACCCCAGCGGCGGCGAGTACTGGATCGACGGCCGCAACGTGGCCGGACTCAACGCCAACGAGCGCGCCCGCCTGCGCAACAACCGCATCGGCTTCGTCTTCCAAAACTTCAACCTGCTGCCGCGCACCTCGGCTATCGAAAACGTCATGATGCCGGCGGCCTACCATCACCCGGCGCTGCCGAGTGCGGAGATCCGCAAGCGTGCCCTTGAGCTCATTCGTCTCGTCGGCCTCGAAGACCGCATGCACCACACGCCGGCTCAGCTCTCGGGCGGCCAGCAGCAGCGCGTGGCCATTGCACGCTCGCTGATCAACAACCCGGGTATCCTCCTGGCGGACGAGCCGACGGGCAACCTCGACTCGACCACCTCGGTGGAAGTCATGAACATGTTTCGCGACCTCAACCGCCGCCAAGGCATCACCGTCATCATCGTCACGCACGATCCCAAGACGGCGGCCTTCACCGACCGCGCCATCAACATGAGCGACGGCCTCATCCTCGAAGGCGTCTCCGAAGAACTCTCAGCCACCCTGAAGAAATGAAGTTCGGCCCGCTTCTGCTCACCTGCATCAACGCGCTCATCCGCAACCCGATGCGCGCCATGCTCACCGTGCTGGGCATCGTCATCGGCATTGCCGCCGTCGTCGCCATCATGGAGATCGGCAACGGCTCGAAGAAACAAATTGCCGACCAAATGGCCGGGCTGGGCGCCGACGTCATCAACGTCTTCAGCGCCTCGACGCGCACCGCCGGCGTCAGCGGCGGCATGAACACCCGCGCCTCCATCTACGCCGAAGACGCCGACGCCATCGTGAAAGAGTGCGGCGACACCGTAGAGACGGCGACTCCCGTCGTGCGTGCCAACGCCCAAGTCATCGTCGGCAACAAGAACTGGAGCCCCAACTCCATCGTCGGCGGCAACGAGAACTATCTGGATATCGAGGGCTGGGAGGTTGACTCGGGCAGCCCCTTCACCAAGGAGCACGTCACCAACTCCTCGCGCGTCTGCCTCATCGGCAGCACCATTGCCCGCGAGCTCTTTGAAGGTGAAGATCCCATCGGCAAAGACATCCGCATCAAAGACGTGATGTTCACCGTCATCGGCGTGCTCGCCACGAAGGGCGCGGACATGGGCGGCAACGACAAGGACGACTGCATCATCCTGCCCTGGTCGAGCGTCCGCACGCGCCTCAAAGGCGCCTCCAACGAAGCCACCATCACCGCGGGCGGCGCCGCCAACCGCAGCAGCGTCTCGTCCACGGACACCTTCTCCACGAGCGCCGTGGACTTTTACCCGGGCAGCGACCTGCAGCCCTTCACCAACGCACCGCACCCCCTGCGCACCCTCACCGTCGACTTCATCAGCGTGAAGGTGAAAGACGTCACCACCATCAGCCAAACGATGGATGACATGGCCGCCGTCCTGCGCCGCCAGCACCGCCTTGAGCCCGGCGTTCTGGACGACTTCACGCTGCGCGACCGCGCTCAGTTCACCAAGATGGTGACCTCGACGGCCGACACCATGAGCACGCTGCTCATCGCCGTGGCCATGATTTCGCTGGTCGTCGGCGGCGTGGGCATCATGAACATCATGATGGTCTCGGTCACCGAGCGCACCAAAGAAATCGGCCTCCGCATGGCCGTCGGCGCCCGCCCGGTGGACATCATGTGGCAATTCCTGCTCGAGGCCGTGCTGCTCTGCATCACCGGCGGCATTCTGGGCATCGCGCTGGGGCGCACCATCTCGCTGGTCGTCGCCGCCAAGACGGGGCTGCCCGTCGAATCCTCGCCCACGGCCATGCTGCTGGCCGTCAGCGTCTCGGCCATCATCGGCATCATCTTCGGCTGGTACCCGGCCTATAAAGGCTCGAAGCTCGATCCCATCGACGCGCTGCACCACGAATAAAACCGCATCCCGCATTTCCGAACTTCCGCATTCTCCCGCATCCATGAAACGCCTTCTCACCCTCAGTGCTCTGTCCGCCCTGTTTGCCTGCTCCTGCCTTGTAGGCCCCGACTACAAAGGCGTCCAAAACGTCGATCTGCCCGTCACTTGGGTCAACGCTCTGCCCCCCGCCAGCAACGAAGCCTCGCTGACGCAGTGGTGGAAAGCCTTCGGCGATCCGCAGCTCGACGGCCTCATTGCCACGGCTCTGCGCAACAACCCGGATCAGATCACGGCCATGCTGACCATCCTCAACGCCGAATCCAACCTGCGCAGCATGCGTTCGCGCCTGCTGCCCGAGGGCAGTGTCAGCTTCGGCGGGCGCAACAGCGGCAGCTTCAACACCTCGACCTCGCACGGCAGTTGGGACGGCTCTCTGTCGGCCTCTTGGTCGCCGGACGTCTGGGGCGGCACGCGCCGCAGCATTGAGAGCGCCGTCGCCATGCTGCACTCGGACTATGCCGCCGCCGCCGCCAGCAGGGTAGCCCTTGCCAGCAGCGTTGCCGGCACCTACTTCGACTGGATTTCCGCCAAGGAAAGTCTGCGCGTTGCCGAAGAGCAGCTCGTTTTCCAAGAGCGCACGCATCGGCGCACCCAAGTCCGCGCACAAAACGGGCTCGATGCCGGCCTTGCCCTCGAACAATCATCGGCGACTATCGCTGAAACCCGCGCCCGGATTCCCGGACTCAAAGCGCAGATCAGCATCTGTGAAAACACGCTGGCGACCTACCTCGGCACGACGGTTGACAAAATCAGCCTGACCATGCCCTCGCCCGCCGTCTACAACCGCATTCCGCGCGTGCCCACCGGGCTGCCCTCCGACCTGCTGCGCCGCCGCCCGGATATCATCCGCGCCGAGTACGACCTGCATGCCGATGTCGCCAACATCGGGGTACAGGTTGCCGCGCTCTTCCCGAACATCTCGCTGACGGGCAGCACCAGCGCCGGTGCGGGCAGCGACTTCGCCGACTTCTTCCGCAGCGCCGGCTGGAGCCTCGTCGGCTCGCTGGGCACCACCATCTTCAACCGCACGGCCCTCAATGAAAACGTCACCCAAGCCAAGCTCAGCAGCTATGCCTCGGCACAGGCCTATCGCAAGACCGTGTTGGAAGCCTTCGCCGAGGTCGAAGAATGCCTCATCGATTACGCTCGGCTCACCAACCAACTGCCGCAGTATGTCGAAGCCGCCCGTGCCAATAAACGCGCCGCCGAGATTTCAGAGCGCCTGCACCAAACCGGCAACACCGACTTCCTCAACGTCGCAACCGCCGAACGCGCTTGGCTGAGCTCAGAGCTCAACATCATCTCCACCCGTCAGCAGATACGCAAAACCCTCGCTAAACTATGCTCCGCACTCGGCGGCGGCTGGGATGACCGCCGCATCCTCGACGAAAAGCGAGAAATTCGCAAGACCAACTACCCGACCTCGGCCGAGTGAGGCACTCAGCGCTGGCGAAGCCCCGGTGCCCGTAGTGAACCGGGGCGAGCAGAAGCCGCGCTCCCGGCCGCTGGCCTCAACCGGCATCCGCATCTGCCGGAGAGACACGAAAACCGCAGCGCAATCCGCGCGAGTCGGCGTCATACATGGCAGTGCACACGCACTCCGAGCTTGACAGCATCCATACCCCTGCGCTATGCTCTCGCAGAGTACTGATTCCTATGCTCAAAGCCGTTCTCTTTGATGTCGATGGCACGCTGGGCGATACGCTTCCGCTCTGCGTGGAAGCCTATCGCACGACGGTGTACGAGTTGCGCGGGCAACGCCCCTCGGCTGAGGAGGTTGTGTCCCACTTCGGCCTCTCCGACCGCGGCGTTCTCGGTGCGCTGCTCGGCATGCACCCCGACGATGCCGAGCTGCCCATCGGGCACTTCGTGCAGGTTTATTGCCGCCTGCTGCCGCAGATGGCTCCCGCGCCCTTCGACGGCGTGGCGGAGATGCTCGCCGGGCTTCGCCAAAGCGGACTTCGCCTCGGCATTGTAACCGGCAAAGAAGCCTGCACCGCTCGCCCGACCTTCACCGCCTTCGGGCTGGACGAAGCCGGCTTTGAATGGTTTGGCTTCGGCTCCCCCTTCTCCAACGTGAAAGCGCAGCGCCTGCGCGAGGGTGCCGATTTCTTCGGCATATCGCCCGCTGAGCTCCTCTACGTGGGCGACGCTCCGAGCGACATCACCTTGGCACATGCCGCCGGGGTTCGCATTCTCAATGCCGCGTGGGCACCGGACTCCGACTCGTGCCGCGAGGCCTGTCTTGCGGAAAAGCCCGATTTCCGCCTGTCCGACATTCGCGATGTTTTACCCCTCATACTCAGCCTCATATGATCAAAGCAAGCTACATATCCGCTCTGTTGTTCGCCCTGCCCCTCGCGGGTGCCGTGGCCCAAGCTGCTGACTGCGGCGTCATCCCGACTCCGCAGGAGTGCCGATTGCAGGATGAATGGACGCAGGTAAAAGACGTCAAGGTGCTGCTGCGCAAAGCAGGCAGCAAGAAAGGCGTCTGGGCGAAGATTCCCGCCGACAAAGAGGGAGCCTACGCGCTGGTGATCAAACCCGGCAAGCTGACCGTCTACGCCAATGACAAAACCGGCGTCTACTACGCGAAGCAGACGCTCTCGCAGTTGCTGCGCGGCGTCGAGGGTGCGCGCAACGCGCAGCGCGACCCCTTCCCGGATCAAAACATCAAAGAGGTGGCCCGGCTCGGCGAGCTTCCGGTGGGCGAGATCTGCGACTGGCCCGATCTGGCCTTCCGCGGCGTGGTCGAGGGCTATTACGGCGCCCCGTGGAGCTTTGAGGCGCGCAAGGCTCAGTTTGAGTTCTACGGCCGCAACAAAATGAACATCTACATCTTCGGCCCGAAGGACGACCCCTACCACCACGGCCAGGGCTGCTACAACCCCTACCCCGAGCGAGAGGCTGCCGAGATTCGCCGCTTGGTCAAGCTGGCCAAGAAGAATCACGTGCGCTTCGTCTGGGCCATCCACCCGGCCAACACGGTGAACTGGAACGACCGCGGCGGTAAAAAACAGCTCGACGCCCTCTGCCGGAAACTCGAGCGGATGTACGATTTAGGCGTGCGCGACTTCGGCGTGCTGGTGGATGACTCCAGCGGTGAAATCGGCCAGCCGAACCGCCAGGCCGAGCTCTGCAACTACCTGCTCGAGCACTTCATCCGCAAGCACAAAGACGTCAATCAGGAGCTCATCATGTGCCCCACGGGCTACAACCGCGGCTGGACGAACCCGGGCTTCCTCGGGACGCTGGGCTCCAAGCTCAAGAAGGGCATCCACGTGATGTGGACGGGCAATACCGTCGTGCATGACATCACCCTCGAGGGCCAAAAATGGGTGCACGAGCACCTCGGGCGCCCGACCTTCATCTGGTGGAACTGGCCCTGCAACGACTTCAAGCGCGCCCGCCTGTCGATGGGCCGCGCCTACGGCCTCGATCAGGATCCGCAGATGAAGCAGGAGATGACGGGCTTCACGGCCAACCCGATGGAGCTGGCCGAGGCCAGCAAGGTGGGCCTCTACGGCGTGGCCGACTACACTTGGAACATCGAAGACTACGACTCGGTGGCCACATGGAAGGAGGGCATCACCCGCCTCTACCCGAGCTCGCACCGGGCCATGCAGGTCTTCTGCGACCACAACTCCTACCTTCTGCCCAACACGCACGGCCTGTATCGTGAGGAGTCCGTGGACGTCGGCGCCGCTTTCAAGGATTTCCGCCAAGCGTTGGCGTCGGGGGAGGTGACCGACGAGCAAATCCGCCCGGTGAAGAGGGAGTTTCTGCGCATCTACAAGGCCGGCGACCTGCTGCAAAAGGCCGATGATCTCGAGGAGCTGCGCGCCGAAATCAGCCCTTGGATCGCCAAGTTCACCAACACGGGCAAGGCCGGCAGCTACCTGATGCTCGCGATGCAGGCGAAGAGCCCGCAGGCGCGCGCTGCCCTGCTGATGAAGGCGGTTGAGCCGATGGTCGAGAACCGCACCGTCGCCCGCCGCGACTGGCGCCCCTCCGGCGTAGAGGAGGTTCGCAACGTCGAAGTGGGCATGCTCGAGGTGACGCCGACGCTCAATGCCCTGACCGACCACGTCGGGCTGCAGGTGTACGCCGATCTGTCGGGCAGGCCGACGCAGTCCCTGCGCCCGCTCTTCATCTGCAACGGCGGCAACGCCGAGCGAGACACCGACAAACTGACTGACGGCAACCCCGGCAGCTTCTGGTCATCGGATTGTTACCAGCAGAAAGGGCACTGGTACGGCTACGACTTCAAGCAGCCCACGCTCATCCGCAACATCAACCTCCTCATGGGCGGTCCGCGCGCCAAAGACTTCATTGCCGAGGGGCAGCTGGAGTACAGCACGGACGGCGAGACGTGGCTTCCCATCGGCAGCCCGACGCAGGGTGCCGCCGTCGTCAGGGACTTCTCCGACGCGCCGATCCGCGCGCGCCTGATTCGTTACCGCGTGACGAAGGCCAATCCGAACTGGTTGACGATCTGCGAGTTCAGCGTCAATCGCAGCCTGCCGGCGACGGCGAAGTCGAACATTCCCGGCCACGAGAATCTCTCGACCTTCCGCGACGCGAAGATGGTGGGCATCAACCGCATCATGGAGGTTTTCCGCTGCGAACCCGGGCAGTACATCGAGCTCGAGGCCTCCTCGCCGCTCCGGTCGACCTGGCTTGAGATCAACGTTGAGAACGCCGACATCGCCAAGTGGGGCACGGTCGAGCTCATCCTCGAGGACGGCAGCAAGGTCAAGCCGCGCTTCCACATGGAGGGCGGCAACACGAAGTACTGCTGCAACCGCGGCGATCTGCCCGACAAGAAAATCAAGTCCATGCGCCTGACCAACACCGGCCGGGCCGCGCAGGAAATCAAGTTGACGACCTTCAAGATGGACGTCCCGCCGGCCAACCCCGACGAGCAGGCGGACTCCCTGACGGACACCGACTTCACCACGGCCTACAGTGCCGAAAACGGCCTTGATGTCACTCTGGCCGTTCCCGAGGGAGCCACCCGCGCCATCGTTGCCGGCAACGCCGCATGCAGCATCGAGGGCGCCGAGGCCGGAACGACCCGCCACGGCTTCCGCTCCTTCACCCTGCCGCAAGGCAGCCGCTCCCTCCGACTCACGGCGCCGAAGCAGCCCGGCAAATGGGTGTATGAAGTCATCTTCAAATAAGGCGCAGTCAACAGTCCGATAAGGCGTATCAAGCGCCGCAAGCGGGGCTCGTTCTGATGGGTGCGAGCCCCGCAAGCATCGTATCAGCGGCGTATCTCCGCCGCTCGGCGGCGCCTCCTCCGCTACATCGCCTCCGCTACATCGCCTCCGCTACATCCCTCCGCTACATCGCCCGCGTCTTTGCCTCTACTCGCCTTTGAACTTGCGCGCGGGCGCGCTCCGCGCTATACTCGCCCCGTCCGCAGCCGCATGACCCGTTCCCTCACCAGCCAGCACCCGCAGCGCGCCGCCAAGCGCGTCGGCATCGTCACTTTTTATCTGAAAGACAACTACGGCGGCGCTCTTCAGGCCTTCGCCACCTGCGAGATCTGCCGCAGCCTCGGGCTTGAGCCCCTGCTCGTTCGCAGCCCCTTCGAGGGATATTACGGCATGGATCCCGACAAGGGAATGCCCCTCTCGCTCCTCATCGGTCTCTACATGCGCCATCGCTTGCTTCGCCCGGGGCGCGCCGCCTCCCTTCTGCTCCGGCTCAAAAAGGCGCTCATCAAGCTGCGAGCCCCGCAAGGGCAAGCGCTTCTGCACAAGAACGACGGCATCGCGGCCCACCTCTTCAAACGCTTTGCCAACCGGCACCTGCCGCCCGTCATCTCGACGGAGGATAGGCAGGCCATCGCCTCGTGCAGCTGCTTCATCGTCGGCAGTGATCAGGTCTGGCGGCGCCGCTACCTGCGGAACGAATACCACGTCCTGCACTACCTGCTCGACTTCGCCGACGATGAACAACGCGCCGCCAGCATTGCCTACGCCGCCTCCTTCGGCTGTGAGCACTGGGAGGGCAGCGAACTGATGCGGCAGCCCGCCGCCGAGCTGCTGCGCCAATTCAAAGCCGTCTCCGTTCGCGAGAACTCGGGAATCGCCGCGGCCCAAGAAGCCTGGGGCGTCGACGCCGTGCGCATGCCCGATCCCACGCTCGTCGTCGATGCCAAAGCCTACGACAGGCTCATCGAGTCGGAAAAAACCGTCCTTCCCCCCAAGCCCTATCTGGCAACCTACATCCTCGACGCCTCCGAATCCTCCCGCCGCGTAGCCCGAGCCGCGGCCGAGGGCCTGAAGCTCTACGGCCAGCCGCTCATGCCCACAGCGCAGACCGGGCATCGCGATGACCTCATCTTCAAATCCGTGCCGCAGTGGCTGCGCTACATGAGAGACTGCGAAGCCGTCGTCACCGATTCCTTTCACGGCTGCGTCTTCTCGCTGATCTTCAACAAACCCTTCCTGTGTCTCGGCAATGCGGCTCGAGGCTCGGCCCGCTTCGACACGCTGTTTGACACCTTCGGCCTCCGGGATCGCCTCCTCGTCGACGGAGACGCGAGCCAAGCCCTCGACCTGCTGCGGCAGCCCATGGATTGGGAGCACATCAACGCGCTGCTGCACAGCGAACAGCAGCGCGGCTTAAACTTCCTGCGCGACCATCTGCGGCCCTCCCCCTCCGCCTGAGCCCCCGTCTCCCCCGCCCTTCCGGGCCCTTCGCCGCCCGAGAATGGTCACTTTTTGATACAAAGTCGGATACAAAGAGCACGCAGGCTCTCTGTCAGACAAATTTACGCTTGCCTTTTACCCTGCCCTGTTGTAAGGTAGCTCAGCTGCCGTCTCTCTCTCAACTCTCCGCCCGCCGGGCAGGACTCTGCACGCGCGGAAAAAGAGAAGGGCGAGGCCCGCGGCCAGGGACTTATACACCACTATGAACAGCGTCAAAAAGAACTTCATCAAAATACTGGTTGTTCTGCTAATCAGCGCCAGTATGTTCGCCATTCCCTTCCAGTCGATGGGGCTGGATCTCAACCTCCTACAGACGGGTGTCATTGCACTTTTCGTGATGGCGGCTCTGATGTGGATTCTCGAGCCGATTCCGATCTGGTCGACGTCGGTACTCGTCATCGCCCTGTCGCTGCTCTGCCTCTCCAACAAGGCCTTCCCGATTTTCAAGCCCGACCGCTACGATGCCGCTGCCGTCAACGCCATCATTGATGAGGTCTGCGCCGGCGGTGATCAGGAAGCCATCGCCACCCTCAAGCAAAACGTCAAGTCCCGACTCACGAAAAAGGCCAAGCTCGACGCCGAAGAGGTGCGCCTGACGCTCACGCAGCAGACGCATGAGAGCGCCGAGCGCGCCATGACTCGCGCAGCCAAGGCGCAGAAGGCTCTCGCCGAGCTCGCCGCTCAGCCCGCCGCGACTCCCGCCGACCCGGCAGCTGCCGCCGCTCAGCAGGATAAGGTCGCCGCGCTCACCGCAGAGGCAGAGCGCATGAACGCCATTGCCCGGCAGATGACCGCCGCGGCGGACAAGCTCTACACCGACGCCGTCTCGGCCAAAATCAAGAGCGTCGAAGTGACCAACACGATGCAGCAGAAGAGCACGATGGCCACCTTCGCCGACCCGATCATCATCCTCTTCCTCGGCGGCTTCTTCCTCGCGGCCGCCGCCACGAAGTTCCGCCTCGACATCAACTTGGCCAAGGTGCTGCTCAAGCCCTTCGGCAAGGATCCGAAGTACGTCATGCTCGGTCTGATGTGCGTCACGGCTCTCTTCTCCATGTTCATGAGCAACACGGCAACCGCCGCCATGATGCTGGCCATTCTCTCGCCCGTGCTCGCCCTCTTCTCGCCGAATGACCGCGGCCGCGCGGCCTTCGCCCTCTGCATCCCCATTGCCGCTAACATCGGCGGTATCGGCACGCCCATCGGCACGCCGCCCAACGCCATTGCCCTCAAGGCCATGCAGGACATGGGGCTCAACGTGACCTTCGGCAAGTGGATGTGCTTCGGCATTCCCTTCGTCATCGTGATGGTATTCATCGCCTGGCTGCTGCTCGTGAAGCTCTTCCCGATCCAGCAGAAAGAGATTGAGCTGAAGATGGGCGGCAAGTTCCTCAAGACGCCCAAGGCCATCATTGTGTACGCGACCTTCGCCATCACGGTGATTCTCTGGGTGATCGGCGACCAAATCGGGCTGGACAGCAACACCATCGCCATCGTACCCATCGCCGTCTTTGCCGTCACGCAGGTGATCACCAAGGACGACCTGCGCCAAATGAGCTGGGAGACGCTCTGGCTGGTGGCCGGCGGTTTCGCCCTCGGCCTCGCCCTGCAGGATACCAACCTCGCCAGCACGCTCATCAACGCGATTCCCTTCGCCTCTTGGGACTCCAACCTGCTGCTCATCGGCGCCAGCTTCATCTGCCTCTTCATGGCCACCTTCATGAGCCACACGGCTACCGCCTCGCTGCTCATGCCCATCATGGGTGCCGTCGCCGGCAGCATGATGAGCGGCGGCAGCATGGAGCCCGCCGGCGCCATCGGCCTGCTCTGCGCCGTGGCCTTCGCCTCGTCGCTGGGTATGGCGCTGCCGATTTCCACCCCGCCGAATGCGCTCGCCTATGCCACGGGGCTCGTTGAGTCGAAGGGCATGGCCATCACCGGCACGATTCTCTGCATCATCGGCGTGATTCTCTCGATTGCTCTGATGATCTTCCTCGGCTCGATCGGCTTCTTTGGCACCGCCTCCTGATGAGCTGAGGTGCTGCGGCTCCTGCCCGGCCTAGCGCCGACGCAGGAGCCCGGCAGCAAACCCGCCCCCGAATTCCCTCTCTCTCCGCTCCCCCTCCCGCCTCCGCAAGCTACCCCCAAGCCGACACCCCACCGGCTACCTCCAAGCCGCTCGGCAATCCCTCTCCTCCCTCTCCTCCCTCTCCCAACTTCCCCCGCCCTCCCCCCTTCCCCCTTTCCCAACGCCGGCCCCTCGGCTACACCGCCTTCTCCGCCGCCATGCACCCCCTTCCCCAATCAAACAGCGAAGCGCTCGAGCGCCTGAACCGGGTCTACTTCAACGACCCCGGCAACTGCATCGAGTGCAAAGCCGGCGAGACCATCCTCGAACAGGGTGAAGAGTGCTACAGGCTCTATCTGATTCTCGAAGGCTCCGTCGTCGCCATGCGCCACGACGATCGCATGGAGGGCTGCGAGCTGCCCGGCGAAGGCAGCGTGCGCAAGCACGAAGTCTTCCGCGCCGGAGTCGGCAGCTACATCGGCGTGCAGAGCTTCTTCTCGGGCGTCTTCCACATCTCCAACGACATCATCGCTCTGGAGGACTGCCGCCTCGCCTACATCGACAACACGCAGCAAGCCGTCGACGAAGAGCAGTACGGCTCCTTCGAGCACCAGTTCATCCCGGTGCTCATCCACGAGCTCGCCGAGCGCAACCGACGCATCTTCGACCGCGCCGCCGAAAAGCAGGAAGCCGTGCGCCTCATCCAGCGGCAGGAAATGGCCGCCACGCTCGGCCAACTCTCCGCCGGCATCGCCCACGAGCTCAACAACGCCGTCGGCGTCATCACCCGGCGCACGGACTTTGTCGCCGAAAACCTCAGCAACTGGCTCGAAGAAGAGAGCAAGCTCAACTCGCGCCTCTTCCGCTACGGCTACGAAGACGGCGACTACGTCGACCCGGCCACCATCCGCGCCCGCTCGCGCAAATACGAGCGCGAGCTGAACCTGCCGCAGGTCGCGGCCAAAGTCCTCGCGCACATCGTCCCCGACACCCGAGCCCTCGTCAAGCTCGGCCCCGAGTTCGTCGCGCACGTCCGCAACAACTACCGCTTCTGGGAGCTGGGGCACGACCTGCGCGACATGCAAATGGCCTCGCGCCACGCGACGGGCATCGTGCGGGCCGTCAAACTGCTGGGCGGCGGCAACTCGACCCGCCAACCCGGCGTCGACGTCGTGCAGTCGGTGCGCGACGCCATGAACCTGCTGACCAACAAGCTCAAACACGTCAACATCGAGACGGATCTGCAGGAACTCCCGCCGCTGACGGCCGACATCACCGAGCTGGTGCAAATCTGGACCAACATCCTCAACAACGCCTGCGACGCCATGAGCCAGGGGCAAACCCCGAACCCGACCATCCGCGTCGCCACCGGCCGCCTGCACGCCGACGGCCTCAAGCTGCTGCCCGAGGACTACGTCTGCGTCTCCATCTCCAACAATGGCCCCGCCATCCCCGAGGAGATTCGCGAAAAAATCTTCCAGCCGAGTTTCACGACCAAGAAACTCGGGCTGGACTTCGGCCTCGGCCTGGGCCTCTCCATCGTGCGGCGCCTGGTCGACAGCTACAACGGCACCATCGAGGTGCAAAGCAACGATACACTCACCACATTCACCATTTCAATCCCCACCACCCAAGTCCATGGAAACGATTAACATTATTTGCATTGATGACCAGCAGGAAGTGCTGGATTCCGTCATGAGGGACCTCCGCCCCCTCGGCGATCTCGTGCGCCTCGAAGAAGCATCGAGCGCGGCCGAATGCATGGAGCTCATCGAGCACATCGACGAAAACGGCGACTACGTTGCCGTCATCATCTCGGATCAAGTCATGCCCGGCGAACAGGGCACCGACCTGCTGCGCAAAATCACCTCCGACGGCCGCTTCAGCAAGACGCGCAAGATTCTGCTGACGGGTCAAGCCACCCACGCCGACACCATCAACGCCATCAACGAAGGCGGCATCGACAACTACGTCGAGAAGCCCTGGCAGCCCGAGCACCTGCTGCAAACCGTCAAGCGCCTGCTCACCCTCTTCATCCTCGAGACCGGCATCGACTACAAGCCCTACATGAGCATCCTCGACAACGCCACGCTCTTCGCCAAGCTTCGCTAACACAATATCCGAGACCATGAAACACATCGCTCAGGGAATCGCAGCGACGGCCCTCCTGCTCTCCGGAGTCAGCGCCGCTAAAGACAGTGTCGCCTTCTACCAACCCCGGCAGGCCGATACCGACATCTCCGTCACAACTGCTCCCGCCGGCAGCTTCGACGAATTCGCCGACAGCACCGTCGACGCCATCAAAGACGCCCTGCGCCTCTACAAGGCTGAGGACAAATCCTCCTTAGTGCAGGAAGTCAAGCTCAGCTGGATGGAGCAGTACCAGATTGCCGTCGTGCAACCCAACGGCAGCAACAGCCACCACCTCAAGCCCGGCGCAAGCCCCGTCAACCAAGAGTTCCGCCGCTCCTGGGTCGGGCTCAACATCAAACTCAACACCGGCACGCTGTTCCACACCTGGGCGCGCATCGGCGGCCTTCCCATGCGCGAGACCTATGCCGGCGGCCGCACCCGCAAAAACTACAGCTACGCCGACTTCTTCGACCTCTACATCCAGCAGGAGATCCCCGGCGTCGAGGGCCTCAGCGTGAAAGTGGGCAAACTCAAGCCCCTCTTCACGATGGACTACACCGAGGCGAGCTCGAAAATCAAATGCGTGGAGCGCTCGCTCATCGGCCAGTTCAACGGCCTTGACTCCAACTGGGGCATCGACGTCACCTACGCCCCGCGCAAGGACCTCAGCTTCTACGTCCAGCTGCTGGCCAACGACCGCGCCAGCGGCGTCAAGAGCATGACGCACAGCGACGTCTATCGCGACGGCCGCGGCCTGAAGGGCGAGTTCGGCTGGGAGGACAAGTTCTTCGCCATCGTCGGTGCGCGCTACCGCTTCATCGAGACGGCAGACAGTTCTCACGAGCTCGTCTTCCAGTACATGCACGACTTCGACAACAGCTACGACGGCCACAGCGAACAGGGCGCCAACTACTACGGCCCCGGCGTGCAGGACAGCATCTCGGTGGGCTACCTCTACAACCGCGATCGCTTCACCTTCATGGCCAACGCCGTTGCCTTCTACGACGTCGTTGACGCCGAAGGCGGCAGCAACTGCTACGGCCTGCAGATCCAACCCTCGTATCTCGTCACGCCGCACGTCGAACTCGTCTTCCGCTACACGGCGCTCAGCAGCCTTGAGTACCACGGGAAGGGCGGCACCGTCGTACCGCTGTCGGCCGATCGCTACATCTGCACGCAGACCACGGCTCCGCTGCGCTGCGAGCACGCCAACGCCTTCTACATCGGCGCCAACTTCTTCTTCAGCGCGAAAAACCCGGATGCCCTCAAACTCATGATCGGCGCCGAGTACATCACCGCGCGCACCGAGGGCACAGACGTCTACAACGGCTGGGAGTTCACCTCGGCCTTCCGCTGGAGCTTCTGATCAACAGACCCTCCTGCTCCGACTTCCCCCCTCCCCCGGCAGCCCATGCTGCCGGGGGATTTTTTTCTCCGCAGCGGGCCAAGAGCGCAGCCATGAGCCCGGCGGCAGTCGCAGAGCAAGCTTGACGCCGCCGCGCAAAAAAGTTACCATAACGTCCATGCAGCCCCTCGAAATCATGGCTCCGGCCGGATCGTACGAATCGCTCGCCGCCGCCCTGCGCGCCGGTGCCGACAGCGTCTACTTCGGCGTCGGCAACTACAACATGAGGGCTCGCAGCACCGTCAACTTTCAGGTCGGCGACCTGCCGAAAGTCGCACGCCTCTGCCACGCCTGCGGCGCCAAAGCCTACCTCACCTGCAACATCATCGTCTACGATGAAGAACTCGAGGGCATGCAAGAGCTGCTGGAGCGCGCGAAAGAAGCCGGCATCGACGCCGTCATCGCCGCCGATCCGGCCGTCATCAGCTGCGCGCGCCGCCTCGGTTTGGAAGTGCACATCTCCGTACAGGCCAACGTCTGCAACCTCGAAGCCGTGCGACACTACGCCGCAATGGCCGACGTCATGGTGCTGGCGCGAGAACTCAAACTCAGCCAGATCAAACACATCATCGACGGCATCGAGCGCGAAAACATCTGCGGCCCGAGCGGGCAGCGCGTCCGCATCGAAATCTTCGCCCACGGCGCCCTCTGCATCGGCATCTCGGGCAAATGCGGCATGAGCCTCGCCGCCTACAACCGCAGCGCCAACCGCGGGCAATGCTACCAGCTCTGCCGCCGCAAATACCGCGTCATCGACACCGAGACCGGCTTTGAGATGGACATTGATAACCAATACATCATGTCCCCCAAAGACATCTGCACCATCCGCGTCATCGACCAGCTCGTCGACGCCGGCATCTCCATCTTCAAACTCGAAGGGCGCGGCCGCAGCGAAGCCTACGTCTCCACCGTCACGCGCGTCTACAAAGAAGCCGTCAACGCCTGCAGGGCCGGGCAGTGGAGCCCCGAGCGCGTCGCCGCGTGGGAAGCCGCGCTGCAACAAGTCTTCAACCGCCAATTCTGGCACGGCGGCTACTATCTCGGCGAAGAGTGGAGCACCTGGAGCGGCTGCTCCAACAGCTTGGCCCTCGAACAACGCTGCCACCTCGGCCGCGTCATGCGCTGGTACGCCACCCCGCAAGTCGCCGAAATACGCCTCGAAGCCGATGCCCTCTCCGCCGGAGACAAAATTGAAATCACCGGCCCCACCACCGGCATCGTCCGCCTCATCGTTCCGGAAGTGCGAGCGGACGACGAAAACGGCATCACCCGCACCGTCGGCACCGTGCCGAAAGGCGCGCACGCCCTCGTCCGCGTCGAGACCAAAGTGCGCCACGGCGACAAAGTCTACCTCGTCACCCGCCGCAAACTCACATGAGCAACACCCCCCTCAGCTTCCGCCAACTCTACACCCCCGAACGCATCAAAGCCGCCGTCGAACTGACGGCCGACCGCATCGTCGCGCGCATGGGCGACGAGCACCCCATCATCGCTCTGGCCCTGCTCAACGGCGCGCTCTGGTTTGCCGCCGACCTGCTGCGCCTGCTGCCTCCCAACTACCTGCTGGAAACCGCGCGCGTCTCCAGCTACGGCAACCAGCTTGAAAGCAGCGGAGAAGTGCGCTGGCTCACCCCGCCGCCGGACTGCCGAGGCAAGCGCGTGCTGGTACTCGACGACGTTCTGGACAGCGGGCACACGCTCCACCACGTCTGCGAAACCCTGCGCCGCCGCGGCGCCCACGAAGTCCTCACCGCCGTCGCCGTCGAAAAAGACATCCCCCGCGAACACTGCGAACACGCCGACTTCGCCGCCCTGCACTGCGGCGAGCGCTACCTCGTCGGCTACGGCATGGACGCGCGCGGCAAATACCGCAACCTGCCCGACATCTGCGAGCTCTAAGCTCAGAGATATACCCCGGCCGCCACTTCCGCAGCAGACAGAATACCCCTCCCCGAGCCCTCCGTCGCCATGCCAGATCCCTCCGTCCCTCAACTCAGCGTCATCGTCCCCGTCTACAACGTCGAGCCATGGCTGCGCCGCTGCCTGGACAGCATCTGCAAGCAGACGCTGCGCGACATCGAAATCATCTGCGTCAACGACGGCTCGACCGATCACTCCGCCGACATCCTCGAAGAATACGCCGCGCGCGACCCGCGCATCCGCGTCATTCACCAAGCCAACGGAGGACTCTCCGCCGCGAGAAATGCGGGGCTGGATCTTTGCCGAGCCGAACTGATCACCACGGTGGATTCGGACGACTACATCGACCCCGAGACCTACGCCGAGCTTCTTCCCCGCATGACGGAGCAAACGGATCTCATCTGCTTCGGCGTTCAGGTCGAGGCCAACGATCTCGACTGGGGTAATACAATGCAGCGCTATTTTACCCTGCCCGACGAACAAACCCTCGCAGCGACCCCTCAACTTGTGGCCAAGCTCAATGATACGGCTTGGAATAAAATCTACCGCCGCGAACTCATCGAGCGCTTTCAGCTTCGCTACCCGCACGGCATCTGGTATGAAGACTTCAGTTTCACGCGCATGTATTCAAGCATCTGCAGAAACATCCGCCTGACGCCCAAACGCTACTATCACTACGTTCTGCGCGAAAGCTCCATCATGGGGCAGAGCCTCAAGCACAAAACGCCCAAAGTCATCGACCGCTTGACCAGCATGGGCGTTGTGCTCGACTTTTACGAACGCCACGGTCTCACGGAGCGCTTCCGTCCGGTCATTTCTCATTGGCTCCACCAACTTCCGATAATGATGCAGAGGCTGCCGAAAGACCTCATCAGGGACGGCAAAGGGAAAACGGTTGACTTTCTCCGCCGCCACAAGCTCGATCAACTCTTCGCCGAGCATGATACCGTACTGAGAATCATGAATCCTCTGTGGTATCATCTGCGATGCCTGTTTTACCGCGACAAAGAAACCAGCACGCAGTTCCGCTTCATGGGAATACCGATCTTCTCACTTGTCAAGCGCAGCAAGCGCCGCCGCTACCGCCTGCTGGGCCTCTCCTTCGGACCTCGCGTCTCGTGACGCAGCCTCGGCGATGAGGCAGGCCGGGCTCTCTGCAGCGCACTCGGCGTGTGCGAGCATCATGCAGCCCGCACATCCCCCGATTTCAGGCGATTCCGGAACAAAATCATGCAATTGCGGCACAAAAGGCTTGCATCGGCGTCAAAAATCTCGTATCCTCGCCCCGCGCGAGTTTACCAAAATCGGTCGTAGGTCCTTCATTTCCGCGGAAGCAGAGCTCGCATGAGGGGAAACCCGACCGCGCCATCACCATCATATGTCTGATAACACCAACGAAGAGCAGAAGGTCATTCAGCTGGCCTATTTCGAGATTCCCGACACCCTCCGCCGCATCGAGGATCCGGAGGATCCCAACCACGTGACTTTCATCGCCGAGCCGATCGAGACGGGCTTCGGCCACACGCTGGGCAACTCCCTGCGTCGTGTTCTGCTCAGCTCGCTCGAGGGCGCTGCCATCACGAGCGTTCGCATCGCCGGTGCCCAGCACGAGTTCACCTCGCTGCCCGGCGTCGTCGAGGATGTGACGGAGATCATCCTCAACCTCAAGAAGGTCAAGTTCAAGCACTACGGCAAGGAGCCCCGCACGCTCTCGCTGCGCGTCACCAAGCAGGGTGTCGTGACAGCCGGCGATATTCAGGAGGATCACATGTACTCCGTGGTGAACAAGGATCAGGTGATCTGCCACCTCGACCAGAGCACCATCTTTGACTGCGATTTCGAGGTCAACGTGGGTCGCGGCTTCCACACGGCCGATGACAACAATGACAAGGATCGCCCGATCGGCGTCATTCCGATCGACTCTATTTTCTCGCCGGTGACGCGTGTGAAGTACGCGGTCGACAATGCCCGCGTGGGTCAGATGACGGAGTTCGACAAGCTCGTGCTCGATATCTGGACGGACGGTCGCGTGAGCCCCGACGACGCCATGCTTCAGGCCGCCAGCATCATGCGCCACTACCTCGACGTCTTCGTGAAGGTGGACGGCACGCGCGTTGATATTCCGCACGGCCCGCGTTCGGATACCGATGCGAACACGGCTCAGCTCCGCAAGCTGCTCAATATGAGCGTCAACGAGATCGAGCTGTCGGTGCGTGCCGCCAACTGCCTCAACAACGCCAACATCACGACGGTCGGCCAGCTGGCGATGAAGACGGAGAGCGAGATGCTCAAGTACCGCAACTTCGGCAAGAAGTCGCTCAACGAGATCAAGGACAAGCTCGTGCAGTACGGCCTGACGCTGGGCATGCAGTTCGATCCGAAGCTGCTGGCGGCTCCGGCTGCGTCGCCCTCGACGCGCCTGCGCGACATCAACGACGAGGCTCGCGCTACCGATCTTCAGGCGCTCATCACACACAATATCGACGCCTACGGCGACGACGACGAGCTCGAGTAAAATCCCCCGGGCTCACCTCCCCCCTATTTTTCATTAAACCACATAATCCCATACTGATACAATGAGACACGGAGTTAAAAAGGCCAAGCTTCAGCGCACGGCCTCTCATCGCAAATCCCTGCTTGCCAACCAGGCCTGCAGCCTGATCAGCAACGGTCGCATCACCACCACCCTCGCCAAGGCCAAGGCCCTGCGTCCCTACGTCGAGAAGCTCATCACGCTCGGCAAGAACGGCAGCCTGCACGCTCGCCGTCAGGCTCTCGCCACGCTGCCCCAGCCCAAGGTGGTCGCCAAGCTCTTCAGCGTCGTGGCTGAAGCGGTGAAGGATCGTCAGGGCGGCTACACCCGCATCGTGAAGCTCGGCCAGCGCAAGACGGACAGCGCGCCGATGGCTCTCATCGAGATCATCGACCTGCCCCAGCTCTCGGCTCCCGTGGTGCCCGCTACCACGACCGGCACGGGTTCCACCGCCGAGGAGGCTCCCGCTGCTCCCGCCGCCGGCGAGAACGCCTGATCGCACGGGCTCAAGCAATTCTCATCGACCGCCGCTCTGCCTCAGCAGGGCGGCGGTTTTTTGTCCCGTGTTTTCGCCTGCGCCTCGCGGCGGGGCAAGGCGCGGGCACGCGGCTCTCGAGCTCTCTGCCGCAACACCTTTCTCATCATTTTGCTTGACTCAGGCGGCTCCGATTGCCTACAATGCACGGAGTCATATGGACTCTCTCTCTTCCCCTCAGCTCAGCGTCATTATGCCGGTCTGGAACTGCGTCGACCGCCTCGAAACGAGTGTCGGCAGTGTGCTGGCCGAAAAGGATCTGAATCTGGAGCTCATCTGCATTGATGACGGCTCGACCGACGGCTCGGGCGAGAAGCTCGCGGCACTGGCTGCTGCCGACCCGCGCCTGCGCATCATCAGCCGCGAGAACGGCGGCCAGGCTGCGGCGCGCAACAGCGGCTTGGCTGAGCTGCGCGGCGATTTCGTGACCTTTGTCGATGCCGATGATCGCATTGAGCCCGGCTACCTGAGGGAGCTGTTGCAGGCCATTGAGGCGCACGGCGCCGATCTTGTCGTGACGCGGCTGACGCGCAGCTTGCCGGGCTGCGAGCCGGTGAGGAAGCCCCTCGTCGCCGACGAGCGCTGCGCGGAGGTTGATGCCGCGACGCTGCTGAACCTCACGCCCAACACCTGCGGGCGCCTCTACCGCCGCGAGGTTCTCGAGCGCGCCGAGGCGCGCTTCCCGATGGGCGTCAGCTACGGCGAGGACAGTTGTTTCAATTTGATTGCGGATGCTCACTGCCGCCGCGTCGTCCTTCACCCGTCCACGGGCTACATTTACGAAGACAACGACAAGTCCGTCAGCAAGCTTCGCATCGCCGAGAAGGTCACGGGAATGGTCGAGGCGCTCGCCGCCCTCGCGGCCAGCTACCGGTCGCACGGCATGAGCCCGATGATGCGCGAATTGCTTGTCGGTTTTGCGTCTCATTCTCTCAAGCGCATTCGCTCGATGGCGCGCCACGCCACACAGCGCGACTGCGCCCGCCGAGCGGCGGAGATTCTGCGTGCAGCCGGCGTGAGCGATCGCGATCTGGGCTGCCTCAAGCCCAAGGAGCGCAAGCGCATGCGCAGCATTATGGCCGGCGGCAGCGGCCTCGGCTTCGGCTATTACTGGCGGCGTTTCCACCACCTGCTGCGCGGCAAGTGAGGCGGCGCGCGGGCTGTGCGGGCACGGAGGGCGCGGGCGGGCAACGCGGGCGTCTCGGGCGCGGGCGGGCGGCCGCAACGGTTAGCGAGTTAGCTTGCGGCGCGGCGCGCGCCGAGGCAGAATAGAGCGATGCAGTGGCTCATTTCACTCGGTCTGCTCACCGCCGTTTTAGGCTGGCTTCTCACCGTGCTGCACCGCCTTGAACATCTGCATGGCGAGCTGTCGCAGAGCTGGTCTGACTGGGTTCGGCGCACGCGCCGGCGCAACGCGGCGCTGCGAAACTTCGTGCAGGCTCTCCGGCAAGCGCTGCCGGAAGGCGTCCCGGCGGGCAGAGAGCTCGAGCAGCTTGCCGATGCCTCGGATCGACGCCTCGAAGGCAGCGGCGATGACGCGCAGGGCCTTGAGCTCCGGCAAAGCGAGAGGCAGCTGGAGCAAACGCTCAACGACACCATCAACGCCTTTCGCAACAACCCGCAGCTGAGCGCCCGCGATGAGCTCGTCGAACACTGCGCCGAGCTCTGCCTCGCCATGAGCGGGCAGGCGCGGTGCACCCGCAGCTACAACGCCTGCGCCGCAGCCTACAACGACGCCCTGACTACCCCGTCCGCGCGCCTTGCCGCCCCCCTGCTCGGTTACCGCGCCGTGCAGCTCATCTGAGCGCGAGCCTCGGCGCAGGAGCAGCGGCCCGCAGGATCCGCGCCGCATCCGCACAGCGCGAGAATTGGGCTTGCAGATCGGCATCCGGGCTGATATGCTGCAGAGCATGACAAGCATCATTCAAGACCCCTCCCGGACAAGCCCGCAGCTCATCGAAAAGGACTGGTACGGCGCCCCCGTCGCCCCGCCGCTCGCCTACAGCTTTGCCCTCAGCCGCGATGAATTGATTTTCAAAGCCTCGCGTCAAGCCCCCGCCCGGATTCACCCGGACGCACAGCCCGGTCGCTTTCAGCCGGAACTCTGGCGCTACGACACCGCCGAGTTCTTCATCGCCGCCGCCGAGGGCGGCCGCTACCTCGAGTTCAACCTCTGCCCCAACGGCGCTTGGTGGGCCTGCGCCTTCGACGCCGCGCGGCAGGCGGCGGCAGAGCCGCCTCCCTCCGGCGTCAGCGCCGCCGGGCAATGCAGCGCGGAAGGCTGGAGCTGCGAGGCGCACCTCCCCCTCAGCGAACTCAAGCGCCTCGGCATCGACCCGTGCCGCTGCCGCCTCGTCGCAACCGCCATCCTCAACACCCCCGAGCAGATCTTCCTGACGACGGCCGACTCAAGCGACGGCGAGCCCGACTTCCACCGCCCGGACACTTGGCCGACCGCCGACGTCAACACAAGCTTTTAGGCTCCCAAAAAAAGAAAAAAAGGGCTATTCGGGGGTTGACCTTGACGCATCCTGTGATAATATGATTTCACGTATGCATGCCGATCTAGAAAAATTTGTGAAGACAGGCAAAATTCCGGTTGACTTCGCCACGAGGTTGGACAAGTTTTCTCCCGGAAAATATGTGATGCATCCCGACCGAGGCGTGGGCAAAGTGATTGCTTGGTCTCTGCCGCAGCAGAAAGTCAAGATTGACTTCGAGAAGCAGAAGGGTTACGTGATGGGGCTCAAGTTGGCGTTCAACCAGCTCACGCCGATTCCCGAGTCGCACTTCCTGATCGCATGCTACGATAACGCCGAGGAGTGCCGCAAGCGTGCGGAGAGCAAGGAGCAGATGCTCGACTTCATCCGCGAGGTGCTGACGCACAATTTCTCGCTGCGCGAGGGCATCGATGAGGTGCTGCCGATGCAGCCGGAGGATCTGGAGAAGTTTTTGATCGACCGCGTGATTCCGGCGGCGAACTGGAAGTCTTGGTGGGAGAAGGCTCGCGCGGCGATGCGCGACGATCCCTGTTTCCGCATGCCGACGCGCCGCGGCGAGCCCATCGTGCTGCGCGAGGCGGCTTCCGCGGCCGAGGCTCTGCTCGATGACTACGACAGCCAGTCCGGGCGCTCGCTGGAGGCCTGCGTGCGCATTCTGGATCAGGCGCACCTCGATGATGTGCTCAACGGTCAGTTTGAGATCACCGCGAAGCTGATCGGCGAGATGGAGAATGACATCACGCACTCGCACAATGAGCCGCAGCACGTGCTGGAGCTCATCATCATCCGCGATCAGATCATCGAGAGCGTCGCCGGCAAGGACGAGGCCAAGAAGGCTCAGCTCGCGCAGGCTCTCAAGGCCGAGGGCGTCGGCGAGCTCACCACGCTCGCTCAGCGCCTCAGCGGCATTACCTCCGAGGAGATTGTCGGCTATATCGGCGAGCTCTCGACGGCGCGCCAGAATCTGGTCTACGAGGCTCTGCCCGAGGCTCTGCCCGACAGCTGGCTGGCCTACACGACCAATATCTTCCTCTTCGGCGGCCCGAAGGTGACGCAGCCGGCGGCCAAGTTCATCATCGGCAAGGGCGCCAAGGAGCAGTTGTTCTCGGATATCATCAACGGTATTCAGCGCCAGAGCCTGAGCCCCGACGTGCTGATTTGGCTCTGCAAGGAGCGCGACGGCGATGCGGCCGAGGTGGTCAACAAGACGAAGATGGCTCTCGGTGCGGCGATCATCAGCGCGATTGAGCGCGACAGCTCCGAGGGCGGTCCCAACCGCGCTCTGCGCCTTCGCAACCTGCTGGTGGAGGACAAGGAGCTCGCGCCCGACCTCGTGCGCGGTATCTCCGAGCTGGATGCTCGCCCCTTCGCGAAGGCGCTCTACGATTCGTCGGTGCTGCCGGATCTCGATCGCAATCTGCTGCTGGCCAACATGATGAAGGTTCATCCCTCGCTGCAGCAGGTGGTGCTCACCCGCACGACGCACAAGGAGAAGCAGACGCTCTACGTCTCGCTGCGCTCGTATGCGGCCCGCAAGGCGGAGTACGAGGATATCGTCAACGTTCGCATTCCCAAAAACAAACACGATCTTGAGATCACCCGCGCCGAGGGCGACCTGCGCGAGAACGGCGGTTATCAGGATGCCAAGGCGACGCGCCAGGTGCTCATGCGCCGCTCCGAGGAGCTCTCGCGCCTGCTGGCTCAGGCGACGCCGACCGACTTCCGCGACGTCAGCTGCGAGGAGACGGGCATGGGTACGCAGGTGACCTTTGTCTCTGACAAGGGGCTGGAGGTGACCTACACGATTCTCGGCGCTTGGGATTCGGTGCCCGAGCAGCGCGTGATTTCGTACAGTTCGAAGCTGGGCGGCAAGCTCATCGGCCACAAGGTGGGCGATACGCTCCGCATTCCGATTGAAATCGGCGGCGAGCAGGTGAAGATGACGGTCAAGAGCATCGTTCCGGCTCCCAAGGAGCTCATCTACCCCGACGGCGAGATTCCGGCTAACTGATGCTTTTGCCCGCAGCGGCCGCGCGGCCTCGGCTTCCGAGGCTCGGCCGACTCCGCAAGTGATTTTTCAGGCGCAGCTGCCCCCGCAGCTGCGCCTTTTAGGTTTTCTCGGCTCTCCCCTCGCGCCTGTCCCGCGCGAGCTGCCTGCCCTCCTCGCGGCCTTTGCGCTGCGCTACAACGACAAGGCCCGCCGCTCCGAATCCGGGAGCGGCGGGCCTTGCTTGCGACCGCGAGACAAACGCTCGAGGCCCTTGAAAAGCGGGAGAGCCCTCAGGCAGCGCCGCTCGCCTCATCCAAAGCGCGCAGGAGATCGTCGGGCAGCGGTGCTTGACCGGCTGCCGCCGCGCATTGCTCCAACTGGCTGACGCGGCGTGCGCCGATGATGACGCTGGTGATGCCGGGCTGCGCGAGCAACCAGCGAATCGCCAGCTGGGGCAGCGGAATACCGGCCTCATCGGCCACGCGCGCCAAGCGCTCCGTGCGCTCAGCCGTCTCGGCCACCCGAGCTGCATTGAGGAAGGGTGAATCCGCGCGCACGGCCCGCGAATCCGCCGGCAGCACCCCGCCTCGGTATTTGCCCGAGAGCACCCCCTGAGCCAGCGGAGAAAAGACAACGCTGCCCACCTGCCGCCGACGCGTGGCCGGCAGCATGCCGGCCTCACAGCTGCGATCGAGCAAATTGTAGCGATACTGGTGCATCAGGCAGGGCACCTTCTCCTCCGCCAACAGCTCACAGGCGCGCTCAAAAAGCGCCGGCGGATACTTCGAGAGGCCGACGTAGAGAGCCTTGCCGCTGCGCACCGCCTGCACCAGTGCACCGACCGTCTCCTCAATCGGCGTCTCCGGATCGGGGCGGTGCGAGTAAAAGACATCGACGTAATCGAGGCGCATGCGGCGAAGACTTTGGTCGAGCCCGGCCAGCAAATGCTTGCGCGAGCCCCAGTCGCCGTACGGGCCGGGCCACATCGCGTGCCCCGCCTTCGTCGAAACGAACATCTCGTCGCGGTGCGCGGCAAAATCGCTCGCCAGCAGCTCGCCGAAGCGAGCCTCGGCCGCCCCGGGAGGCGGCCCGTAGTTGTCGCCGAGATCAAAGTGGCAGACACCCAGCTCGAGCGCCCGAGCCAGCATATCCCGGCAGGCGGATCGATCATCCGCCGCGCCGAAATTATGCCAAAGCCCCAGCGACAGCTCCGGCAGCAACACACCGCTGCGCCCGCAGCGGCGGTAGCTCATCCCCGGGCTCATCTCCTGCATCGCCTCCTCCTCTCTGCTCCTGAACCGAGCCTTGACGTTCGTTGACCGCGCGTCAGCCCGCTCACTTCGCCGTGCGGAAAGCATCGGCGGGCACGGCGACCGGCGCCTGCTGACCGCGGAACCACTCAAGCTTCATCTTGCCCGGAGCCGACGGCCCCTGCACCACCACAATCGTCACCTCGTGCAGACCCGCCTTGAGCGGCACACCCTTCACGCCCGTGCGCCCGGCCACCGCCTCATCAGCGTTGGCTGCGGCCGACTCCGTCGCCTTCGTACCGGGCTCGTAGTTGGCATCCGCATCGATGAGCTGGAAGTTGTGCATCTTCACATAAGCCTTGCTGCCCGGCACCTTGTCGAGCTGCAGCGTGAAGTGCCAGTGGTCGCCGTCGGCGGGCACATCGATGTAGCCGCGGAACTCCGTAATCGAGCCCGCGGGCAGCTCGACGGCCGAGGGATTCGCCACCAACTCCGCCTTGGCCGCAGCCGCCTGCGGCAGCGTATCAAACTCGGGCACCCAGGGGCACTCAGCCTGCACGCGGCGCATCGTCAGACCCGGCTGAAGCTCGGGCAGATCACTGTTGGCCGGCACCTTGATACCGTCGTAGCAGCGCGTGCCGCTGCAGGGATTTCGGCGCTTGCCCGCCTGAGCATCGCGCACGTAATCGTAGGCGCGGCGGTTGTAGAGCGCCGCCGTGCGAAGCTTCTCCTGCATGTCCGCATACTCATCGGCCAGATTCTTCGACTCATGCGGATCAGCCTCCACATCGTAAATCTCAAAATCCTCCTCACCCGTCTTCACATTGGTGCGCAGCGCCTTGAGGAAGCGGCCCTTCGCGTCGCGGAACACAATGACCTGCTGCTCGCCGCGGGTGCGGTTGCGCTTGTTGGCCGCATAGTCATCGTAAAAATCCATCTTGGCATTGATATTGTACTCGCTGTACACCACGCCGTCCTTCTGCTCAGCGTCGCGCCCCTTGAGCATCGGCAGCAGAGAAACACCGTCGCAGCGCATCGGCTTGGGCACACCCGCCAGATCGGCGAAGGTCGCCATCCAGTCGTGAAACTGGCTCGGCCGCTTGCTCACCTTGCCCGCCTTCACAATACCCGGAGCCCAGACCAAGCAGGGCACGCGCAGACCGCCCTCCCAAACATCGCGCTTGATGCCGTCAAAGTGGCCATAGCTGCGGAAGAAAGCCGGATTCTGCGCCGGAGCCGGATGCCCCGCAACGGGAGACACCGCACCGGGCTCATTGTGAGGCCCGTTGTCGCTGGTGAAGACAATGAAAGTATGATCGTTAATCTTGAGATCGCGGCAAAGCTGCATCAGATCACCCAAAGCATCATCGATGCGCGTCACCATCGTCGCGTGGCGCGAAGCCGACTGAACAATGTTCGGGTTATTCGGGAAGCGCCCCTTGGCGTAGGGCGCGAGGCGCTCCGGCTTGTAGGCCGGCTCGATGTAGCTGTCCCAGTTCCCCTTAGCCGTGTTAATCATCCGGCCGGGTTTGCCCAGCCACTGCACACCGCCCTTGAGGCCGCCGCCCTTCGGGTAGGGGCAGCAGGGCACCGCCAGACGCGCGTGCGGCGCAATCAGCGTCAGCGCCAGGAAGAAGGGGCGATCGGGGTTCGCCTTCTGCTGGTCAACAATCCACTTCTTGGCGCGCGCGGTGAAAAGATCCGTGCTGTAGCAATTATCCAGCGAATCCGTGATGCAGGTCTCACCGTCCCAGACGGCATTGCAGTTCATATCCGGATCCACATTGCTCTCCTCCTTCGGGTAGTGGCGATGCCCCGCAATGTGATTGTGGTAGCCGAAGAAATAATCAAAGCCGCGCTTCGTCGGCCAAGCCGCCGCCGTCGTCGGCGTACCGCCGCCCTCCTTGCCGCCGCCGATACCCCACTTGCCGATCAGCGCCGTATCATACCCGGCAGCCTTCAGCACGCTGGCCAGCGTGTGCGAATCCTCCAGCGCCGCGTCAAAACTGTTGTTGCGCACCACCTCCGTATGCCCTTGGTGCGTGCCCGAGAAAAGCGAAGCGCGCGCGGGAGCACAGACCGGAGCCGCCGTGTAGTGGCGGCGCAGCTGAACGCCGCCGCGCGCCATCTTCTCCATGTTCGGCGTCTCAATCTCCGGCGCCTTCTTCTTGCCCTTGTCCGGCTTGACCGAAGACGCATTCACACTTGTGTCGCCCCAGCCCATGTCGTCCACCAGCACCAAAATAATATTGGGCTTCTGATCAGCCATGACCACGCCGCCCGCCACAAGGCCGAGCATCGTCGCGTAGAGAGAAATCTTCATACCGACCCCATACTAGCAGATCGGCCCCCTCAAGCTCAAGCTTTTTCTCCGCACGCCGCCGTCCGTTCAGCTCCGAATCGGCTTATCCTCAGACATTTCCCCGCAGAAAAAAGACCCGCAGGCCACAGCCTGCGGGTCGAAAGCCTCAGCGCTCAGCGCGAGCCCCCCCCTCAGAGAGCCGCCACAATCGCCTCACCCATGCCGCGCGTCCCCACGCGCTGCTCGCCGGGCGCCCCCGTCGCGAGATCGCCCGTGCGGTAGCCCGCGGCAATCACGCGGCGCACGGCCGCCTCCAGCGCATCGGCCGCCGCCGTCTCGCGGCAGGTATAGCGCAGCAGCATCCCCATCGAGAGAATCTGCGCAATGGGGTTAGCGATTCCCTGCCCCGCAATATCCGGAGCCGAACCGCCGGAAGGCTCGTAGAGCCCGAAGAAACTCTCACTGTTCTGCGCGAGCGACGCGCTGGGCAGCATGCCGAGCGAGCCGCAAATCATGGCCATCTCATCGGTGAGAATATCGCCGAAGGTATTCTCCGTCACGATCACATCAAACTGCTGCGGGTTGCGCACCAGCTGCATCGCCGCATTGTCCACGTACATGTGGCTGAGCGCCACATCGGGATACTCCTGCGCCACCGCATTCATCACCTCGCGCCACATCACCGAGGAGGTCAGCACATTCGCCTTATCCACACTGCACAACTTGCCCCGGCGGCCGCGAGCCGCCTCAAAAGCCACGCGAGCAATGCGCTCCACCTCGCTCTTCTTGTAGACAAGCGTATCGAGCGCCACCGTCTCACCGTCTCGCTCACCGTAAAACTTCGGCTCGCCGAAATACATACCGCCCGTCAACTCGCGCACGCAGAGAATATCAAACCCGCCGGGAATCAAGCTGTTCTTGATCGGAGACGCATCCACCAACTCCGGCAGGCAGATACCCGGACGCAGATTCGCATACAGACCGAAATGCTTGCGCAGCGGCAGCAGAGCCCCGCGCTCCGGGCGCTCATCCGGCGGCAGCACATCCCACTTCGGGCCGCCGACCGAACCGAACAGAATCGCATCAGCCGCCTCGCAGGCCGCGAGCGTCTCGGCCGGCAGCGCCTTGCCGCAGTGATCAATCGCGGCGCCGCCCACGTAACAGGCGCGTCGCTCCGTCGCAAAACCGAAACGCGACTCCAGCACGTCGAGCACGCGCAGCGCCTCGTCCATCACCTCCGGGCCGATACCGTCGCCCGCCAGCACAGCAATCTTGTACGTCTTCATAAAATCAATACTCGGGGCACCGTCGCACCCGACTGCATCATACCTGCGGCAGCAATGAGTGTCAAGCCCGCCGACAGAAGCACCCGCGAAAAGAAAGAGAAGACACCCCGCCTCCGCGCCCTCCTGAAAAAAACTCCGCGCGGCGGAATCCTCTTGACGCCCCCGCCGCAACAGCCTATACTAACAACACTGCATGCTCCCCTTATTCCCATGCGGAACAGAGACTCCCTCGGGGGAACGAATACTCCCTCAGCGTGCAAACAACACCGACAAAACAACACACCATGAAAAACAAACTCATCATGCTCTGCCTCGCCGCCGGTTGCGCCCTCGGTCTCAGCTCCTGCGGAGAACCCACGTTCAGCGACGACCCGAAGAACAATGAGGAAATCCTCAACGGCATCACCGATGAAAACAAAAAGTCGCAGTTGAAAGCCGCCATCTTTAAGTTGGCTCTCACGACGGGAAGCGAAGAGAAGCTTCTGGAGGCTATCAAAGGCAAGACCGTCGACGAAGTCATCGAATACGCGAATTCCCTCTAAAACACCCGCATCTCTTTGAAACAAACAGGGGGAGGAGTCCGGCCGGACTCCTCCCCTTTGTCGTCTTGGGGGGCATCGGCACCCGCCTCCGCGCAGCTAAGCGGCGAAAACGCAACATCCAAGCCGCCCCCGCGCGGCGAAAAAGCCCGCTGCGGCCGCCCTCTCAGGCGATTCAGCCACAATGCCGAACAAAGCTTGACCACCCCCGCGGCGCCCCCTATACTGAAGCCGTCCCGAAGCCCGGGGAGCAGCGCACAGCGGCTCGCCGGGCGGCGCCGGACACCTGATTACAAACAGCAAACACATGAAACACACGCTCATCACCATCGCCGCCGCCCTTGCCTGCACCCTCAACCTCACCGGCTGCGGCGACTCTGCCGACAAGACCGAAGCCGCCGCCGCAAGTGCCTCCGCCATCGACAAGAACGACCCCGACACCTTCGCCAAGGTCGAAGCCGCTCTCCCCGTCGACAAGCGCACTGCCTTCAATGAAGCTTGGACGAAGCTGCGCTGCAAGCTCGAGAGCGAGGGCGCTGACACCGTCACCGCCATCCGCCGCAGTGCCGAGCTGCTCGACGGCAAGTCGGGCGATGAGGTCATCAGCTACGCCGCTCAGCTCTGAGGCCGCCCGCGCCGCAAAATCGCGCACGGCACCCGCGGCAGCGCGGCAACGCGGCAACGCGGCAACGCCGCGCGCTCCGTCGCCAAACGGCAACGGCATGCGGCAAAGCGCCGCGACCGCCGCGACGCCACCCGCGCCCCGGCGCCTCTCAGTGAACGAGGCGCTTGGCGCCGGGCACGTTCAACCGGCGCGACTCAGCCGCATAGCCGAAAGAGCCCTCATCGGGCTTGTTCTCATCGGCACGGACATGCGGGCGGGCATTGCCGCCCGCGCTCATAAAGTTCACGATACCCTTGCCGACTGCTCGCGCATAGCGGCGGGCATTCGCATCGTTCACAAGGAAGGCGGCGTGCCCGCGGTTGTTGAGGTAGGCCACCTCGATCACAGCAGCCGGGATACCCGAATCATCCAGTGCATTCATCCAAGCCGCCGAGCGATCGGCATCGACGTAGCGAGCCTGAACGCGGCACTTGCGGCCGCCGTTGGGCATCCCGTGGTCGAGAATCTCTCTGTCCATCACCGAGGCAAGCGCCTGAGCGAGCCCGCGGCCGTTGTAGCGGTTGCAGATGATGAGACTGGGCGAAGCACCCGTCACCCAGCCCGACGACGAGCTGTTGTGGTGCAGGAAAACCACGCAGGCCGCGCGGCGATAAATCGCGTAGTCCGCGCTCACTATACCCGAGCCCACGCGATCAGGATGATAATGCGAAGGGCGGCGCTGCCCGCCGCGATCGGGACGCCGCAGGTGCACCACCCCGGCCCGGCGTGCCTCGCTCGCCAACGGCTCAGAGGTCGGCGCAAAACCTCGGTTCGTCACCACGCAGCGGTAGCCCGCTCGCTCGACCTCCCGCTTCACATCATAGCAATAGCGGTACCAAAACGCCGTCTCCGAAAACCGCTTGCCGTCGATGGCCGACGGCATCACAGCCCCCTCGGCACCGACGTAATGCCCGATATCCAGAATAACCAAATCGCCCGCCAAGCTGCCTCGCCCGGCCGCAGCCTGTATACTGCAACCCACCAGAAACAGCAACAAAGCAGCCACCATCGCCCATGCTCCATGCTTCATGCCGCGACTATAGCGAAGCCGCGGCTCCCTGTCAAGCGCGGAGAAGCAGCCGCCGAGCGGCAAATTGCACCTGCGGGCGCATTCGCGCCTTGACCCCGCGCCGCAGCCATTCTACAATCTTGCCTGCGGCGGCGCCACTCGCTGCCCCACACGGCCTATGGAAACCGACCCCTTTCTGCTCAACGCAGCCAAACCCGTCGGCAGCGACGGTGAAGCCATCCTCCTACGCATGAACAACAGCCACGCCGGGCTCGCCGCCTGGGGCTTCTCGCACCTCCGCCCCGCGCCCGACGCCTGCACCCTCGACGTCGGCTGCGGCGGCGGAGCCAACCTCGCCGCCCTGCTCGAGCTCTGCCCGCAGGGAAGCGCCGTCGGCATCGACTACTCCGACGTCAGCGTCGAGCTCTCGCGCCGCACCAACGCCGCCGCCGTCGCCGCGGGGCGCTGCCGCGTCCTTCAGGCCGACGTCTGCTCCCTGCCCTTTGCCGACGCCGCCTTCGACCAAGCCAGCGCCTTTGAAACCCTCTACTTCTGGCCCGACCCCGTCGCCGGACTGCGCGAAATTCGGCGCGTCCTGCGCCCGGGCAGCCCGCTGCTCATCTGCCATGAGGCAGACGGCAGCCGCCCCGGCGATGAACTCTGGCCGGAGAAAATACCCGGCATGCGCGTCTACAACGGCGAGCAACTCACCGAGCTCCTCCGCGCCGCCGGCTACCGAGACATCCGCATCGACCACGGCCCGCAGCGCGGGTGGATCTGCGCCCTCGCCCTCGCCTGAGCCTCGCGCCTCAGCCCGGCGCCGCCCCGCCTCCTGCTCCGCACAGCTCAGGCGGGCTCAATCCTCGCCATCCGCCGCCTCGCCGTCCTCATCCTCATCCGCCTCGCCCTGCCGAGCCTCGCTCTGCAAACGCGCGAGCCGCTCCGGCGCCGCACGCGCCTCCGCATTCCCCTGCGCCGCCGCCTTCTCCAACCAGCCTATCCCCGCAGCAACATCCTGCGGCAGCCCGATACCCTTGAGCAGACAAATACCGTAGCAGCGCTGCGCGACAGCATCACCCTGCTGCGCGGCCGGCGCAAAACACGCAACAGCCTCCTCCGCCTGCCCGGCGCGAATCAAACGCTGCCCCTCGGCGCGGCGATCGGCAGCTGACTCATCGGCACACACCGAGGCGCAACAAGCAACCGCGGCCCAACAAAACAAAATCCTCGTCTTCATCTCAGCTAGAATACATCCGGCGCAAACGGAGCAAGCCCGCAGGCGACCGCTCCTCCTTATACACCACCGCACCGCGCCGATCACGCTCAAAACGCGCCCTCCGCACGCCGCAAACGGCGAGCCGCCGCCTCGTGCCCCTGAGCCGCCGCGCGCGCATACCACTTCCGCGCGAGCTTCGCACTGCGCTTCACGCCGAGACCGTTCTCGTAGCAGCGAGCCAGATTGTACTGAGCCTCGGGCAACTGCTGCTCGGCCGCCGGACGAAAATAGCGCACCGCCTCCTTCCAACTCCGCCGCACCCCGATACCCTGAGCATAACACAGAGCCAAATTGTAGCGACCGAGAGCATCCTCCGCCTCGGCAGAGCGCCGAAACCAGCGCAGCGCCTCCTGCACATCGCGAGCCACCCCCTGCCCCTGCAAGTAACACATACCCAAGCGGCACATCGCCTCACCGCTGCCCTTCGATGCCATATCGCGCAGCAGCTCCAACTCATCGGCAGACACCCTCTGCGCCGTCCCCGCGGACGGCTCGCTCGGCACCCCTGCCGCCCCGGCTCCCGGCGCAGCCTCCCCCGCCCCGGCCGCAGCCGACAGCGCCCACAACAGCGGCAGCATCCCTCTCATCGCACTCATACCCCCATCATATCCCCTGCCCCCCGCACACGTCAATGCGAAAAGCGAAGACGCCCCGCCGAGCGAGCGGCGGGGCGTCGGAGCCGGGCACGAAGCTCGGCATGCAAGCGGCTTTCTTCAGAAGGTGTAGCGCACGTAGCCGTTGACGGACTGCGAGGTCTGGCGGCTGCGAGCCTCCAGATTGTACTGCGCGCCCACCGTCCAGTGCTCATTGATGAGCCAGTTCGTGCCCGCCTTGAGCATCAGCGCATTGCGAGCGGGGTTCGAGCCCTCGATGCGGAAGTCGCGCCCTTCGATGTTCAGCTGAGCGTGCGGGTTGCGGCGGCTCACGTCGCCGACGTAGCCCAGCGTCAGCTCCGAGACCAGATACTGCTGCTCACCCACCGCGCAGTGGTGGCGCAGGGTGGCGCCCACCGGGATGCGCCAGTACTGCATTGTCGCGCCGTCGTAGCGCCTCACCATGCCGCCGCTGAAGCTCTCCGCAAAGATACTCTGCGAGCCGTAGACGTACTCGATACCGACGAAGGGCGAGAGCGTCCAGTTGTCCTTCACGCGGAAGTCCATGGCGTATTCGAGCCCGAAGGTGTAGGCGTCGTCATCCCAGCCGGCCGAGCCGGACTCGGCTCCGAGCAGGTTGGTGCGGGCGTCGTTGTCCACCACGCCGTAGCCGAAGTAGGCCGAGGCTCGGTGGCTGCGCTTCTCGTTGATCGGCTTTTCAAAGCCGGCGTAGAGGGCGAACATGAGACCCATCTGGTCGACCTTGTTACCCGTGCGCTTCGCGGTGAAGTCGCCGAAGCTCTGGCCGAAGGCCGCGCCGGCACGCCAGTAATCGCCGATCGGGGCATCGGCACCGACGGCATAGCCGCCGCCGCTGTAGCGGAAGGAGGAGACGCCGCCCATGTTGATGAAGCTGCCGAGGCCGGCCGCCCAGACGTTGAGGCGGCGGCAGTGCACGGGCTGCCACACGCACAGCCCGGTTCCGGAAGCGGCCTTGGCGTCCTGCGCGCGCTCAGCGTTGTAGCAGGGCAGGAAGAGCTGGTTGCGCGCCGTGAGGGCGAAGTCGCGCAGGGTTCCCGTGCTGCTCCAGAGCGTGTCGATGAGGTTGGCGCTGCCGCTCACCGCGGCTTCTTCGAGCGCTCCGGTGTAGGGCAGCAGGGAGCCCGTCAGCGGGTCGACGTAATAATACTTGTCCACGTAGGGGCCGACGCCGTAGTACTCAATGCCGAGCTCGGCGCTGACGTTGGTCTCATTGCCCTCGGCATCCACCTGCACAATGTAGCTCGGGTTCATGAAGGCATCGCCGTCTGCAACGGACTTGGCCATCATCTCGCTGGTCACGTCCACCGCCGCGCGGATGGTGCCCGGCTGATCCTCAACGAGGGGCTCCTCGCCGGTAACTGTTCCCCCGACGAAAATCTGCGAGTAGTTATCGCGGTCTTCGATGTAAAAATAGAGCTGCGAGCCGCTCCTCAGCGTGAAGTTCCCGCTGTAATACTGGTGCTTGAGGGAGGCGTTGTTGAGCCCGGTCTCACCGCTGCCCACGACAAGGTAACCGAAGACATCGTTGCTGCCGAACTCGCCATAGCCCGTCATGGTTCCCTTCTCACCCACAACGACGTCGGCATTGCCCTCCGTCGCTTCGTTGCTGAAGGTGCCGCCTTCGACGTTGACCTCCATCTTCGATTGAGTCGAGCCGTGATACAGGTTGCCGCCTCGGTTGACAAACTCACCGCTCTTGACATTCACGGCGAGTGTTGAATAGTTGTTCGCGTACACGAGCCCACCGCCCTTTTCATTGCTGTTGATGAAGCTACCGCCGTCTACAACAACCTCAAACGAGCTGCCCATTCCGCTCTGCTGAAGGGCCGCTATTCCGCCTAAATTGCTCAATTCACCTCCGGTGCTGACGGTAATGCGCCCGTCGGTGGCATCGTCCATGCTGATGAACGAATAGATGTCTTGGTAGTTGTTCAGCCTGCCGCCGTCTGATATGTTGATTTCAAGACTCGGCAAGCCGACCTCTCTCGGAAATACAGAAGCTATATCTCCATCATTATCGACCACCCCCCCCCGCTAACATTTATTTCAAGCACGCCATTTCCTCCCCAGCTTACGTAGTTATTTTTAAAATGGCCGCCTTCGTTAACGTTGACGGTTATTTTTCCGTATTCCTGTGCCAACATCTGATATTCATTGACAAAAGAAGCGTTGTTGAGATTGATGGTCAACACAGCGGCATAATGAGCCGTCAGATCGGCCTTGTTGGTGAAGGAGCCCTGATCGGAGATGTTGATGTTCATTTGGGAGACGGGATCGTCACCTGAGGGAGGGGCGGTGGCGTACAGCTTGGCACCCATCTCGGCAGCGGAAGAAGCACTGCCGCCAATGATGTCAATGTTGATGAGGTCATAGGACAGAAAGCTCTTGGTGTTTATCCACTGTCCCGTTTGATTGACGGTAACGTCGCAGCGGTAGAGCGAGTATCCTGTCAGCTCCGTATTCAAGGTGCCGTTGACAATGAAGTGTTTGTCTTCCACATCACTGTTGCCGGTGATGGTCATATTCGTCCCCTCTTCAACCGTGACAGTCTCGAGCTCTTCCTGAGCTGAGACGGCCGGGATGCAACAGGCGAGGGCGAAGGCGCGAATTCCGTTTATCAGGTCTCGATAGAGAGGAGCCGGTAAGCGAAGTTTCATGTTTCGTTGATATGTTGGTGTAGATGGTTTCTTTAATCGTTGTACAGAAAGAATTTCTGAACGCCATTTAAGCTACTTGTTTGTTTGGTGGATGTCAAGAAAAATTTGTTGTTCCGCGAGTTTCTCTTTTTCTGATAGATTTATTCCCCTGTTGACGCCGGGGATTTACTAACGGTTGGCAAGGGGCGGGGGAGGGTCTGCCGCTTCTCGCCTGCGTTTCGGCCTTTCGCTTTGTCTCCGGCGCTTTGTTTGTCGCTGTCTGCGGCTCACGGGGAGGTGCGGACGCTGCGCCCGGGCTCTGAGCTGCCCATGAAAAAAGCGGCTCGGTGAGGCCGAGCCGCTTGCGGAAGGCTTTTCTTGCGGGCTTTTTGCTCGGCCCTGCTGATGACGGTATTCTTCAGGGCTTGCGAGTTGTAAAAATGCTTCTCGCCGACTTTGCTCCATGCTTTGCCGAAGCGCTGCGCGGCGGGCGGTGCGCGGGTGCAACAAGGCGCTGCGCGGGTACGGCAAGGCGCCCCGCCGGGTTGCGGCGGGGCGCCGAATTTGTCGTTGCTGTTGTGCCGGGCCGGTTTCCGGGCTCAGGGGCGTCAGGCGCCGAGCTGGAAGCGCTCGAAGGCGACGACGGTGATCTTGTCGCCGAGTTCCTTGCCGGTCTTTTCGACGAGCTGGCGCACGCTCATGGAGCCGTCTTTGACGAACTCCTGATCCATGAGGCAGCTCTGCTTGTAGAGGGCTTTGAGCTTGCCGGGCAGGATCTTGGCGAGCAGGGCCTCGGGCTTGCCTTCGGCGATGAGCTGGGCCTTGGCGATCTCTTGCTCTTCGGCGACGAAGGCGGGGTCGAGCGAGGAGGAGTCAACGCTCTTCGGGGCGCAGGCGGCGATGTGCAGGGTGATGTCTTTGCACATGGTCCGGAAGGCCTCGGAGGCAGCGGTCTCGGGCTTCTCGCAGGTGACTTCGAGAAGGACGCCGACTTTGCCGCCCATGTGGATGTAGGAGATGACGCAGCCTTCGCCCTGGCGGGTGAAGCGGCCGTATTTGCGGAACTTCATGTTCTCGCCGATGACGGCGCACTGCTCGGCGATGTATTTCTCAACCGTGGTGCCGCCGATGGCGACGTTGAGGGCCTCTTCGAGGCTCTGCGCGGCCGAGGCTTTGAGGGCGGCGCCGATTTCGGCAACGAGGGTCTTGAATTTGTCGCCCTTGGAGCAGAAGTCGGTCTCGCAGTTGATTTCGTAGATGATGCCGTCATTGCCCTCGACGACGGTGGCGACGACGCCTTCCTTGGCTTCGCGGTCAGCCTTCTTGGCGGCTTTGGCGATGCCTTTTTCGCGGAGGTATTTGACGGCTTCGTCCATGTTGCCGTCGCATTCGACGAGGGCTTTCTTGCAGTCCATCATGCCGGCGTCGGTGCGGACGCGCAGCTCTTTGACCATTGCAGCGGTGATTTCAGCCATTGTCTGTGGTGTTGTGGTCTTGGGAGGTTGTGCTCCGAGTTCAGGCGGCGACGCGGGCTTTGTTGATGGCGTCGACGAGCACGGAGAGGATGAGGCGGATGGAGCGCACGGCGTCGTCGTTGCCGGGGATCGGGAAGTCGACGCTGTCGGGGTCGGCGTTCGAGTCGGTGAGGACGATGACGGGGATGCCGAGGATGTGCGCTTCGCGGATGGCGATGTCCTCATGGTCAGCGCCGATGGCGATCATGACGTCGGGAGCGCCGCCCATGTTGCGGATGCCCTGAAGGTTGCGCAGGAGCTTCTCGCGCTCGCGGGCGAGGGCGGCAAGCTCTTTCTTCGACATGGATTTGTACTCGGGCTGCTTGTCGAGGTTCTCGAGGTAGTCGAGGCGGGCGATGCTCTTCTTGATGGTGGCCATGTTGGTGAGCATGCCGCCCAGCCAACGGAAGTTGACGTAGTACTGGCCCGTGGCTTCGGCAGCTTCACGGACGGCTTCCTGCGCTTGGCGCTTGCAGCCGACGAAGAGGATCTTCTTGTTCTTGGCGGCCAGCTCGCTGAGGAAGGCGCAGGCGGCGTCCAAGCATTTTTCGGTCTCTTCGAGGTTGATGATGTGGATGCCGTTCTTCTGGGTGAGGATGTACTTCTTCATGTTGGGGTGCCACTTGCGGGTCTGGTGACCGAAGTGCACGCCGGCTTCCACCATCTTGGTGATGAGTTCGTCGATCATTGTATGTGTGTGTGTTGTGCGCGACCTTGAGGCAGGAGGCGCGGGTTGTGGAAGGTGCTGCGCTTTCGCCCCCAGCCTTCCGTTGTCGGTAATGCAGCATCAGCGGGGACGCGCAGGATACTCGCTTTTGCTCTCTTTGTCAATGAAAATCACCTGCGCGAGGCGTTTTTCATGCTCCGGGTTCTCGGCCGCAGGGTACGGGCTTTCGGCCGCGGGGGGGGTCAGGCGCCGAGGCGGCTGCGGGCGGTGTCGACGAGGTAGCGGAGCAGTTCGTCGTTGTCACTGAGCAGGCGGCGGGCGGTGTCGGGGAGCTCGAGCCGGAGCAGGGAGTCGGCGGTGATGGCGGCGGGGTCTTTGAGCTTGGAGGCGATGTGGTTCCGGATGGCGGTGACGGCTTGGTCGTCGGCCAGCAGGGTTTCAAGGGCGTCGCGCAGGGGCTCGGGGCAGTGGGCGCGCAGGGCTCCGGTGACTTGTTTGCGGATGGCGAGGGCGGCGAGGTTTTTGAGGAGGTTCATGCCGGGTGGGGTGGGGTTGAGTCGGTTTCTGCGGCGGCGGCAGGCGAAGCCGTGCCGGCGGGCGGGTCGGCGGCGGCGCGTTTGCCGCGGGGGGCTTTGCTTTCTCCGGCGCGGGCTTTGATGTGCACGAGCAGCAGGGCGAGGTCCGCCGGGGTGATGCCGGGGATGCGTGCGGCTTGCCCGATGGTGGCGGGGCGCACTTTGCTGAGGCGCTGGCGGGCTTCGGTTTTCATGGCCGGGATGGCGGCGTAGTCGAGTTCTTCGGGGATGCGGCGGTCTTCCTGCCGCTTGAGGCGCTCGGCTTGAACGCGCATGCGTTCGATGTAGCCGGCATGCGTGATTTCGATGCTGACGGGCTCCCGGATGTCTTCGGGGATGTCGCGCCGCAGCTCGGGGGGGAGTTGCCGCCAGTCGTTGCCGGGGCGGCGCAGCCAGTGTTCGAGGCTCATGCCGTCGATGCGCCGCTCGGCGGCGAGGGCGAGGCCGGCGTCGATGGCGCGCCGGCGGGCGGAGGCAGCGGCGGCGCTTTCGTCGTCGACGAGGCCGAGGCGGGCGGCGAGGGGGGTGAGGCGCAGGTCGGCGTTGTCCTGCCGCAGCAGCAGGCGCATTTCGGCGCGGCTGGTGAACATGCGGTAGGGTTCGTCGGTGCCGCGGGTGACGAGGTCGTCGATCATGACGCCGATGTAGGCTTGGTCGCGCCGCAGGATGAGGGCTTCTTCGCCGCGCTGTTGGAGCAGGGCGTTGACGCCGGCGATGAGGCCCTGCCCCGCGGCTTCTTCATAGCCGCTGGTGCCGTTGATCTGGCCGGCGAAGTAGAGACCGCCGATGCACTTGGTTTCCAGCGTGGGCAGGAGTTCGGTCGGCGGGACGTAGTCGTACTCGACGGCGTAGGCGGGGCGGATGAGTTCGGCTTTTTCTAGCCCGGGGATGCTGTGCACGATGGCTTCCTGCACGAAGTAGGGGAGGCTAGAGGAGAGGCCGTTGAGGTAGTATTCGTCGGTGCTGCGCCCTTCGGGTTCGATGAAGATTTGGTGGCGGTCTTTGTCCGCGAAGCGCACGACTTTGTCTTCGATGCTGGGGCAGTAGCGCGGGCCGGTGCCTTCGATGACGCCGCCGTAGAGGGGGCTGTAGCGGAGGTTGGCGCGGATGATGTCGTGGGTGCCTTGGTGGGTGTAGGTGATGGCGCAGGGGAGTTGCCGCAGCTCGAAGTCGGCGTCTCCCCAGGGGTTGAGGGTGCAGTGGGGCTCGGTGCTGCGGTGCAGGCAGCGCCGGGAGCGGCGGCTGAAGAGGGGCGGGGGCTCGTCGCCGGGTTGCAGGCCGCAGGCGGCGAAGTCGATGGTGCTGCCTTTGACGCGCGGCGAGGTGCCGGTTTTGAAGCGGCTGAGGGGGAAGCCGAGTCGGGCGAGGCAGGCGGAGATGCTGCTGGGCGCACAGCCGAGGCGCCCGCCGGGGAGGTGGTCCATGCCGACGTGCAGCAGGCCGCGCATGAAGGTGCCGCTGCAGAGGACGACGGCGCGGCCTTCGATGCGCTGCCCCCACGAGGTGCAGATGCCGGTGACGCGGCCCCGATCGGTGGCGATGTCGATAGCTTCGCCTTGGAAGAGCTGGAGGCCGGGGGCGGTTTCGAGCACCCATTTCATGCGGGCGCGGTAGGCGAGTTTGTCGCACTGGGCGCGGGGGGCGCGGACGCTGGGGCCTTTCGAGGCGTTGAGGGTGCGGAATTGGATGGCGGTGGCGTCTGTATTGAGGCCCATGGCGCCGCCGAGGGCGTCGATTTCGCAGACCATGTGGCCTTTGGCGAGGCCGCCGATGGCGGGGTTGCAGCTCATCTGCCCGATGGTGTCGAGGTTCTGGGTGACGAGGGCGACGCTGCCGCCGAGGCGGGAGACGGCGAGGGCGGCTTCGATGCCGGCGTGCCCGCCGCCGATGACGATGACGTCAAAGCTGCGCTGGTGGGTGAAGGGCATGTCAGGCGGTCAGCATGGCGATGAGTTTGAGCAGCAGGTCGCGGCCGTCGAGCCCGGTGGAGACGAGGGCGCGGTCGGCTCGGGCGCAGGCGATGAGGTCGCGGCGGGCTTTGCTGAGTTTGAGTTTGCCGCAGCTGCGTGCGGCGCCGAAGAGGGCAAAGGCGTTGGGGCTGCCGTCCTTTTTGAGGGGGAGCAGGCGGCGGGCTTCGGGGGGGAGTTGGGCGAGGGCGGCTTCGAAGCGGCGGTAGTTGTCGGCGGGCAGTTTGTAGCTGTCGATGAGGAGGCGGGCGGTGAAGCGGTTGCGGACGGTCGGGACGATGGCGGCGCGCATGATGGCGACGGGCTGCTCGCCGCGGTTGAGTTGCTCGTTGACGAGGTGGACGGCGCGTCGGCAGTCGCCGCTTTCAATGGCGCGGGAGATTTCAAAGATGACGCCGGTGCGCGAGACGGCGACCATGAGTTCGACGTCGGTGCGCGAGACGCGACGCCGCTCGGTGCCGAGGTAGACGTCGAGTTTGTCGAGTTCGTTGGCGATCTGGCGCGAGTTTTCGCTGACGCGGTGCACGAAGAGGTCGAGCGCTTCGCTCTCGAAGCTCAGGCCGCGCTCTTTGGCGAGGCGGACGGTGAGGGTGGCCAGTTCGGATTCCCAGCCGGGTTTGCTGATGTCGATGCGGGTGTATTCGCAGCATTCGGCGACGCTGCCGAGTTTGCGGAAGTAGCTGCGGCGCTTGTCGATTTCCGCCGCGCTGAGGATGAAGTAGGTGTCGGCAGGCAGGTTGCCGAGGCAGTCGGCGAGGTCTTCGAGGGCTTGCTGCACGCTTTCGCTGCGCGCGCCCTGCGGGCTGTCGGCGAGGAAGTTGGCGCCTTTGAGCCAGATGACTTTGCGCCCGCCGAACATGTTCATCATCTGCAGGCCGGACATGGTGCGGCTCAGGATTTCGACGGCTTCGTCCGCGGTGGCGGCGCTGCCGTCGATGGTTTCGTTGCCCCAGCCGTCGCCGTCTCCGCCGAGGCGCGCGAATTCTTGCGCGGCAGCGGCGGCAGCGGCGCCTTCGTCGCTGCCGAAGTAGATGCGGCTCTTGACTTCATCTGCCATGTCGGCTTCGGGGGGTTGCTGCGGCGCTTCGACGCGGCTTATTTGTTTTTCTGTTTCTTTTGGAGCTCTTTGGGGTCGATGTATTCGCCGGTGCGCGTGTCGCGCAGGAGCTTGGGCTCGGGCAGTTTGTGGCGCAGTTTGATGGTGCGCTTGCGGCCGTTGACGCGGACGGTTTTGGTTTTGGTGCGGAAGCGCGAGGCGTCGACTTCATGCCCGGCTCCGGCGGAGGAGGGTTCGTAGCCGCGCAGGTTCGAGCTGCTGCCGCTTTCTGCCGCTCCGGCGGGGGTGCCTGCCGTGCCGTCGGCGGGGGTGGTGGCATCAGCGGGGGCGGTGGCGTCAGCAGGCAGGTCGGCGGTCAGGTCGGCGGCGCGGCTGTTTTCTTCGAGCAGGCGGCTGAATTCGGGGTCGTCGGCGCGCAGGCGTGCGGCTTCGTCGCGGGGTTCGACGGAGGCGATGAGGTCGTCGCCGGGCTGTTTCCGGGTGTCCGGGTGGGCGCGCAGGAAGTTTTCAAACTCGGGGTCGGGCATGGCGCCGTTGCGGACGGCTCGGTCGTAGGCGCGTGCGGCGTCGGGGATGCGGTTGAGTTCGGCGTAGAGACGCGCCATGTTGTAGTGGGCGTCGCCCAGCTGCGGGCGCAGTTTGACGGCAGCGGCGTAGTATTTGAGGGCAATTTCGCAGTTGGCGGTGACGCCTTCGATGTTGGCGAGGTAAAAGAAGGCTTCGGCGTTGGCGGGGTCGAGCTCGATGGTGCGGCGGAACATTTGGCCCGCTTCGTCAAGGCGGTCGAGGCGGTAGAGGGCGACGCCGGCTTGGAAGTAGCCGATGGGCAGGTCAGGCGCGAGCCGCGTGGCTTTCTCCAGATAGCTGACGGATTCCTCGCACTTGTTGCGGTAGAGCAGGATGGTGCCGAGGTTCACCAGCCCGGCGACGTGGTCGGGCTGCAGTTCGCAGAGGGTGCGGTACATTTGCTCCGCGGCGGTGTAGCGCCCCTTGGAGAAGGCTTTGGCGGCCAGGTCGGCGAGGGTCTCGACTTGCAGGCCTTCGCGCACGGCTTGGACGCCGGGGCGGTTGTCGCGGATGGCTTCGAGGAGGCGGCGGTCGGCATCGGACAGGTCGGGGTTGCTCTCGTCTTCGAGCTTCTGCATGGCTTCGACGACTTCGGGCGACTGCTCTTTCATCTTGCGGTAGGTGTCGGTGAGCAGCTTGAGCCCCTCGGTCTGCATGGTGAGGGTGCGGCGCTGTTTGGCGATGACTTCGCGCAAGAGGCGGTTTTCTTCGGCGAGGGCCGGATCGACCAAGGGCTTTTTCTCTTGAGCATCGAGGTCGGCCTCGATGGCGTTGAGGCGCTCGGTGAGTTCGGACACGCGGCGGCGGTAGCCCATGTTTTCTTCGTAGAGGGCGCTCATGTCGTCGCGTATGCGGTCGGCTTCGGCACGGGCGGCGGCGAGCTGGCGATCCAGCACGGTGTTCTGATCCTGCGAGCTGCCGACTTGGGCTTCGAGGTCGCGGACGCGCTGCTCGGCTTGTTTGAGCTGCTCGGCGAGGGTCAGGTTCTGGTCGAGGAGGGCTTTGGTTTTTTCAGGGCTGTTGAGTTCGACGATGGCGCGGAGTTGTTCGTTCTCGGCGCGGAGTTCGTCGCGCTCCTGCGTCACGCGGGCGAGTTCGGCGCGGGTGTCCTCGAGTTCCTGTTCGAGTTCCTGAACGCGGGCTTCGGCTTCGAGGCGGGCCTGCTCCGAGGCGCGGTAGCGGGCTTCCATCTCGGCGAGTTGCCGCGAGAGGGAGTCGACGACGCGGTTGCCCGCGGCGCGCTCCGAAGCAATCTGCTTCTGGAGTTCGTCGTAGCGGCTCTTGTACATTTGCCCCTCGACTTCGCTCGTGTTGAGACGCTTTTGGAGGTCATCGTACTTCGCGCTGAGGTCTTTGTAGGCAACGGCCATGCGCCGGCACTCTTCTTGGGCGCGAGCCAAGGCGTTGTAGAGGCGCTTGTCGGAGGCTTCGTAATCGGGCAGTTCAATGGGGCGGTAATCGCTGCCGATCATGGTGGGGGGGCGATCGGCGGCGGGGACGTCCATCGAGACGAGGCTTCCGGGTTCGCGCCCGGTCGGGACGCGTGCTTCGCGGGAGCGGGCTCGGTAGAGCTCCATGTTGTCGGCCAGCAGTTTGCGGCGGGCGGCGACGAGGTTCGGCCTCCATTCGGGGTGATCGCGCACGATGCGGGCGAGGACTTTCTCGGCCTGCCGGCCTTTTTCCAAGGCTTTGTTGTAGCTTTTCTTCGCGGCCAGGTCTTCGGATTCGCGGCAGAGGCGGTAAGCGGTCAGGTAGAGCTGGTCAGGATCGTTGACCATCTCGCGAGCGGTTCGTTCGCGCGTCTGCCCGGTAGCCGAGCTGCGCCGCCCGGTCGTGTAGCCCGACTGGGCTTCGAGGGGGAGGGCGGCGGCCAGTATCAGCACCGCTGTCAACAGGTTGTGGCGCAGGGACGAGACGTACATGGAAGCGCGGGTATTGTAAAGAAAAGACGCAGAAGAATCAAGCCCGAAATCCCTCGGCGCCTCTCGTGCGCTTCTCGGAGTCTATCTGAGTCTCTCGGGCGCTTCTCGGAGTCTCTCGGGCGGAGGTCTCGGCCCGAGGACAAGTATGGCGCCCCGCGCAAGCCGGGCTGTGGCGGCGGCTCGCGCGGGGCGCCTGTGCTGCAGCTGTCCCGCTCCCGCCCTGCTCTCTCCCGCGCAGGGCCGTCTGTGGCCGAGGGGGAGGCGGGCAGGCGGAGAGGGGACGGCGGAGTGGGAACGTCGGTTTACTCAACGATGGGCAGCGGTGCGGTGGTCTTCCAGTCGCCGCGCGTGAAGTCGGGGAAGACCTGCGGAGCGCCGCCTTCGTTGACGGACTTCTCCGAGAGCGGGCCGACGGCGGACCAGAGGGCGCCTTCATACACGTTCTGATCCATCGGTTCGCCCTTGTGCAGGCACTCGATGACGCGGTAGAGCATGATGTAGTCCATGCCGCCGTGGCCGCCGTTCTTCTCGGCAGCTTCGCCCAGGCGCTTGTAGAGCGGGTGGTCGTACTGGCGGTACAGTTCTGCAACGGCTTCCTTGCCTTCGTACCAGCGGTGGTAGCCGCCGAGATCGGCGATTTCCTTGCCGCCGGGCTGGCCTTCCTCAGCCGCCTTTGATTCAATGGCGCTATAACCGATGCGCTCACCGGCGACGCGCGTCGGGAAGCCGGCCAATGTGCCCTCCGTGCCCTGAATCAGGTTTTTGCGATCGTAGGGTCGGGGGCTGGTCTCGTCCCACTGCACGAGGATGGTGCGGCCGGCTTTGGTTTTGATGATGGAGGTGCTGATGTCGGCGCAGCGGTATTCCATTTGGTTCCACTTGTGTTCCTCGGGGAAGTTCTTTTTGGCGTAGGCGGCGCGGCCGAGCGCGGGGCTGCCGAAGGAGACGATGCGGTCAAAGGTATCGTCGGTTCGGGCAATGTTCATGTACTGCGCCACGGGGCCGAGGCCATGGGTGGGGTAGAGGTTGCCGTTGCGGCCGGCGTAGTGGTAGGTGCGCCACGAGCCGCAGCCGCGATCCTCACTCTTCATCTGCATCCTCAGCTCGTGGATGTAGGCGGCCTCGCCGTGCAGCAGCTCGCCGATCAGGCCTTGGCGCACCATGTTGAGGAACATGAGTTCGTCGCGGCCGTAGTTGACGTTTTCGAGCATCATGCAGTGGCGCTTCGTGCGCTCGGAGGTGTCGACGACGCGCCAGAGATCTTCAAGCGTCAACGCCAAGGGCACTTCCACGAAGGCGTGTGCGCCGTTCTCCATTGCATCAATGGCCATCTGGGCGTGGGTCTCCCACGGGGTATTGATGATGACGGCATCGGGGCGCAGCTCGCGCAGCATCTTCAGGTAGGCCTTGGGGTCGCCGTGGTATTCCTTCGGTCGTTTGCCGGTCTTGCTTTCGATGAAGTCGGCGGCTTCATCCGTCGCATCGCTGTAAATGTCGCACACGCCGACGACCTCGCAGTTGGGAATCGCCGCAAAGTGTTCCGTCTGAGGCAGGCCGCGCTCGCCGAGGCCGATGACCGCAACACGCACGCATTCGATAGCCGGGGCGCGGAAACCGCCCATGTAAATGGAGCCTGCGGGACGCGGAGGAACCGCTGCGGTGTTTGCAACAGAAATATTCTTCTGGTGTGTCAAGGTTGCTTCCTTGAGGGCATCTTGAGCCAACGAGACGGTCGTCAGCGCCGTTGCGCTGACCAACCCCATGACGATGTGCTTGATCATAGACGGATGGATTTTCTGTTTGGTTGTGATGTACTGAGGCGGGCAGATTGCTGCCCGCTTTCGTTCATTATAACGGATGGGCGGCTTTTTTCCACTAAAAAAAGAGTTACCGTTGCTTTTGCATACGGTGCGAAGAAGGTGCTGATTCGCTTTGGGGTTGACGCAGCAGCGCCTCTTTGGGTACACTGTGGACGTATGCCGGATGATTTGGAGCCATACTTGTCTCGACTTTGCGAAGAGGGCGATGCGCTCGACTGCAGTGCGTTTGCAGCACCCTCGGGAGGTGCCGCCTCTGTCTCCGGTCTTTGGATTACGCGGCAGGATGCCCGGCGATCACGCTTCGGCCGGTACTACGAGATTCACGGGCGTTCGGGGCTCGTCACGGTGTTGCGCGGAAGTCTGGATGTGCTGTTGGACGGCTGCCCTCTCAGCCTCTCGCAGGGTTTGAGTTTCACGTATTTTCCCTTTCAGACGCGCTATCTGATCCGCGAGTCACCGGATGCGCTGCTGTGTTGCATGGTGTTTGATGACGCCGATGCGACTGAACGAGCCTGCCTGCACAACACGGTGTTCGGCATGCCGGAGCACTGGAAACAGCGGTATAGTGAACTTCTGCGCAGCTGGCTGGAACGCGACGTAGCCGCAGCGGCCGGCCAACTCAAGGAGCAGATTGCGGACTGCGCCCGCCTCTACCGACAAACGGCGGCTCCCCTGCCCCCGCTCTTTGCCGACTTGCAGGCTTTGCTGGCGCAGCAGGAGAATTATGCCCTGCGCGTCAAGGAGCTGGCGACGAGGCTGGGCTTGACGCCCAATTATCTCAATTCCGCTTATCGGGATTTTTTCGGTGTGCCGCTCGGCAGCTACCTCGAACACCGCCGCTTCGATCTCTCCATTGCCCTGCTCTCGGATCCGGATCTGCCCATTCGTACCATTGCGGCGCATGTGGGTTTTTTGACGACATCGTCATTTTGTCGCAAGATGCGCATCTGGTGCGGGCTGACGCCGCAGCAGATCCGGGAGATTATGCTCTCCGATACGCCGCGCGTCCGCTTCACTGCCTCCGGGCAATATGTTTGCTGAGGCGGCGGTCGCGCCGCGCTCGCGGGGGAAGCGGGCAGCGGCGCGAGGGGGAAGCGGGTCGCCGCGGCAAGGGGAGGCTGAGCGGCTTTAGCCGAGGGGGCTGAGGTCGGTGCCGTCCGGCAGTTCGATGAGTTTGATGCGGCTGCTGCTGCCGTGTTGCAGCGAAACGCTGCCGCGCGGCAGTTTGAGTTGCTGCGCGAGGTAGTCGACGAGCGCCTTGTTGGCTTTGCCCTCGACGGGCGGGGCGGCGATGCGCAGGCGCAGGACGCGGCCGATGCCGGGGTAATCCTCTTCCCAGCCGAGGCATTCGCTGCGGCGGGCGCCGGGGGTGACTTTGAGGGCGAGTTTCATGCGCGGGGGGCGGGGCGGCGGCTGCGGCGGGCAGCGGGGCTGAGGTCGCGTTGCAGCAGTTCGGCGATGACGGGGAGGCGCAGCAGGCTCTTGCCGCAGGCGGCCGCCTGCTCGCTGCCGGGCAGGTCGCAGGCGGCGTGGTAGCCCTCGGTGAGCAGGAAGGGGAGCAGCAGGACGCGCGAGCCGTGCAGCTGCGCGAGCCTTTCGTGCGCGGTCGGTTGCTGGCGCGTGTAGCCCAGCGCAATCTCGACGCCCGGCAGCTGCCGGCGCAGGCGGCGGCAGAAGAGGGCGGGCTCGGGCGGCAGCTCGGGCAGGGCGGAGTCGTGCGCGACGACGAGCACGGCGCTCTGCTCGTCGAGCAGGGGGCGCAGGAGCTCGGCGGCGGCGCGAGCCAGCCAAGGGGAGGCGCCGAGCACGGGCTGGTAGTAGAGGTCGGGCTTGCGCCCGGCGCGGCGGAAGGCGTCGCCGAGGGCGGCTTCGAGCCGATCGCCGCTCGATTTGCCGGAGAGCATCATCATGGGGTAGACGAGCACCGGGGCGTCGTCGGGCGGCAGTTCGGCGGCGTCGAGCGCGTGGAGGTTGCAGCGGTAGACGCGCTCGGCGGGCATGCGGATGCCGGGCGGGTTGAGCGGCATGCCCTTTTCATTGTAGCTCACCAGCAGGTAATAGCGCTTCCATCGCGCATGGCGGGCGTAAAAAATCAACACGGCCCCCAGCACGGCAAGCTGCGAGAGGGCGAAGTGAAAATAGATCAGGCGCCGCAGGTGGGTGGCCTCGGCATCCGAGGGGTCGAGCGGCGCGAGCCGGGCTCCGCAGTCCGCCGCGCCCCACAGCGCCGCCGCGAAGGCGAGGGCGCAGAGCAGCAGCAGGAGCTTGGCGGAGCGACGGCTCACGGGTGTCGGGGTGCCGCCGCACCGACGGGCGGGCGGCGGCAGAAGGCGGCGGCGTCTCAGGAGGCGGCGGCATCGCGCTCGCCCTGCACTTCGGCGCGCAGGTCATGCTTGCGCGAGACCCAGAGCACCACGGGGGTGGCGATGTAGATGGAGGAGTAGGTGCCGATGAAGATACCCAGCAGCATCGTCAGCGAGAAGTCGCGCATCGACGGGCCGCCGAGTGCGAGCAGGGCGATGAGGGCGGCGACGGTCGAGAGCGAGGTGAGCAGGGTTCGCGACAGGGTGGAGTTGATGGCCTCGTTCATGATGTCGACGAGTTTCTCCTTGGGATCCGCCGTCTGGAGGCGCTCGCGGATGCGGTCATAGATCACGATGGTGTCGTTGATCGAGTAGCCCATCACCGTCAGGAAGGCGCCGATGTGGATGATGTTCAGCTCGGTGCCCAGCAGCACCACCAGAGCGATGATGCCGATGAGGTCGTGCGCCGTCGATACCAGCGCACCGAAGGCGAAGGACCATTCGAAGCGCAGTGCCAGGTAGAGCGAGATGCCCAGCAGGCCCGCCAGCATGGCCCAGAGCGCCGTCTTGAAGAAGGCCGAACCGAGCGAGGCGCTCACTTCCTCGACGGAGGCGGAGCCCTCCGGCAGCTCTTTCATGTGCGGCACCGAGGCTTCGAGCTCGGCGATGATGTCGGCGGCTTCCTGCTTGTTCGCGCAGCGAATCTTGATGTTGCGATCCATGCCGCTGTTTTGGAATTCCTGCACGGTGGGCACTTTGGAGAGGGTCATCCCCAAGACGGCAGCTTCGACTTTGTCGTAGTCGACCTGCGTGTCGGACGGCAGCACGTAGGTGATGCTCGCGCCGCCCGTGAAGTCGATGCCCAGCGCATCCTCGCCGCGCACGAAGATGCCGTAGGCGACGCTGGCGAGAATCGCCACGGTCGAGAGGATGAAGGCGGGCTTGCCGAGGCGCATAAAGTCAAAGCTCTTGCCGGCCAGAGGCGCCTTGCTGAACTTGAACTCGCGCAGCAGGCCCGTGTGCTCGGCCCAGAAGAAGAACACGCGCGTCACCACGACGGCACCGATGAGCGAGGTGATGATACCCACGCTGGTGGTCACCGCGAAGCCCTTGATCGAGCCGCTGGCCATCCAGAAGAGAATCAGCGCGGTGATGAGCGAGGTGAGGTTGGAGTCAAAAATGGCCGAGAAGGCTTTGTCGTAGGCCGTGCGCAGGCAGACGATGAAGGGGCGGCCCTTGTCTCGCTCCTCGCGCATGCGCTCGTAGATGAGCACGTTGGCGTCGACGGCCACGCCCAGCGTCAGCACGATACCGGCGATGCCCGGCAGCGTCAGCACGAAGCCGAAGAGGCTCATGAGGCCCAGCAGAATGAGGCCGTTGATGGCCAGACCGACCATCGCGACGATACCCGCAGTGCGGTAGTACCAGTAGCAGAAGAAGAAGATGCCGATCATGCCGACGATGCCGGCGTACATGCCCTGATCAAGGGCGCTCTGGCCCAGCTGGGCCGAGACGTCCTTGCGGCCTTCGACCTTCAGGTCGCTGGAGAGGGGGTTGGCGAGAGCGCGCGACACGTCCTCGGGCTCACCCTTGGCATTGAGGCCGGTGATGACGAAATCCTTGTGCAGGACGGCCTGCACCGTCGGCGCACATTTGACCTGATTGTTGAGCACGACGGCCAACCGATCGCGGCCGATCTCCATCGCGCCCGTCAAATCACCCATGCGGCGGGCGCCTTCGCGGCTCAGCGTCACGTTGACGGTGCCGCGCTGCACGCCGTCGGGGCGGGCGCTGACCACGTCCTTGCCCGTCACGTAGACGTTGCGCTTGGCGGCGGCGTAGGGGCGCTCGACAACGACGAAGTCGATGATCTGGTGGCCGTCGCCGTCGAGCAGCGGCTCACCCGTCTTGTCGTCGACGCGCGGGTTGGGCAGAATCATGTAGTCCTCGAGACCGGCGCCGATCGCATCGGGGATGGAGGGCAGCATCGGCTCGCGCAGCTTGATCTCGCCGGCGGCGAGGCGGCGGGAGTACTCGCGCCAGTCCCTCTCGTAGCGCTCGCATTCGGCCTGCGTCTCGGGGTGGCTGATCACTTCGTCCGAGTTGCGATAGACGGAGAGCAGCTCGAGCTTGGCCATCTTGGTGAGGGTCTTGACCATCGCGTCGATCTTCTCCTCGTTGCGCACGGGGTCCTTGTCCTGCTGCGGGATCTGGATGAGAATCTTGTTGCCCGACCAGAGGATCTGCACCTCGCTCGTGCCGGTGGCATTGAGGCGCTCGTCGAGGATGTCGCAAGCCTGCTGCATGTCCTCGGGCGTCGGCTCCTCGAGCTTGTTGGTCGTCTCGTTGAGTTTGTCCTGCACCTCGAGCGTCAGCTCGACACCGCCCTTGATGTCGATGCCGTACTGCATGCCGTTGACGAAGAGGGAAAGAAGCGAGAAGGCAGAGAGACCGACGATGAAGAAGGTGCCGGCGTTGCGCTTCGTCCTGTCATTTTCCGCCGCCATGTACCAAGCGAAGAGGGCCAGCAGCAGCAGGCCGACCGTCAGGTAAAAGGCCGGGGAGTCGATTAGAGACTTGAGCGTTGTTAACATGTAAGTGATCGGTTGGTCGGCCTATTGTGCCACAATTTCGGTGAAGGTCAAGTCCGCATCGTGACAGCGCCGCGCGGCGGTTCAACTTTTCCCTTGCCGACGCAGTTTGAGCTTGCGTTGAGGGGGGTCTGAGGGTAAGCTCATGCCCGATATGAGTAAGGAACTGACCCCGGAACAGGAGAAGCAGCAGGCTCAGCGCCAGCGCGCGCTCGATGCCGCCATGTTGCAGATCCAGAAAGACTTCGGCGAGAACGCCATCATGCGCCTCGGCGACCAGAAGAAGATGGAGGTGGAGGTCATCCCCACCGGCAACCTCCTCATCGACCGCGCACTGGGCGTCGGCGGCTTCCCGCGCGGGCGCATTGTCGAGGTGTTCGGCCCGGAGTCTTCGGGTAAGACGACGCTCACGCTCACTGTTATCGCGCAGGCGCAGAAGTCGGGCGGTTTGGCGGCCTTCATCGATGTGGAGCACGCGCTCGACCCGTCCTACGCGGCGAAGCTGGGGGTGAATCTCGATGATCTGCTGGTCTCGCAGCCCGGCAGCGGTGAAGAAGCGCTGCAAATTTGCGAGGCGCTGGTGCGCTCGAACGCGATTGACGTTATTGTGGTGGACTCGGTGGCGGCTCTCGTCACCCGCCAAGAGCTCGAGGGCGAGATCGGCGACAGCACGGTGGGCGCTCAGGCGCGCCTGATGAGTGCGGCGCTGCGCAAGCTCACGTCGCTCATTGCGAAGGCGCGCACGATTTGCATTTTCACCAATCAGATTCGCGAGAAGATCGGCGTGATGTTCGGCAATCCGGAGACGACGCCCGGCGGCCGCGCTCTGAAATTCTACGCCTCGGTGCGCTGCGATATCCGCCGCATCGGCCAGATCAAGGGGACGGACGGCACGGTTTCGGGCAACCGCACGAAGCTCAAGGTTGTCAAAAACAAGGTGGCTCCGCCCTTCACCGAGTGCGAGTTTGATATTATGTACAACGAGGGTATCTCCTCGGTCGGCAGTCTCATTGATCTGGCGATGGAGTTCGACATCATCCAGAAGCGCGGTTCGTGGTTCAGCTACAACGGCTCTCAGCTCGCTCAGGGCCGCGATGCCGCCAAGGATGCCCTGCGCAACAACGCGGAGCTCTACGCCGAGATCGAGGACAAGGTGCGCGTGAAGCTCGAGGAGAAGGCGGCAGCCGGCAAGTAAAGCAGGGCTGCGGGCGGAGAAGGCTCGGGCTGCGGCGTCGCAAGTTGCGGCGCTGCAGCGGCGCGGGCTATGTCGCTTCGCGTTGCAGCGGCGCTGCGGCGCGCACGGAGGCCATGCAAGCGGCGGCGATTTGGTCTGAAGCGAAGCTGCGGCGCAAGCCGTGGCGCTGCGGCGGCGCGGGCTATGACACTTCGCTCTGCGGCGGAACAGGCGGCGGCGCGGCTGCTGTCTGCGGCGCAAACGGTGACGCTGCGGGCTGTGACGCTTCGCGTTGCGGCGTCGGCCGATCCGAGCGCCTCCTCCCGTCGGGATAGGAGTCACACATGGGTTTTTCACGCCATCGAAGGCGCCGAGGGCGAGCTTTGCCGCCGGAGCTGCTGCTGCCGCCGCTGAGTGCCCCGCCCGTCGAGGCGAACTGGCGGAGCCTCGATGAGCTGGAGGCCTGCGCGCATGCCAGCCTCGCGGCTCTGCCGCTGCCGGGCTGGGGCTTTGCTTGGGATCGCGCCGTGAAGCGCCTCGGCTGCTGCAACCCGGTGAAGCGGCGCGTGAGCCTCTCGCGCTACTTTGCCGAGCATTTTCTGGAGCGCGACCGCGAGCTGATTCGCCGCACGCTGCTCCACGAGCTGGCGCATGCTCTCTGCTGGCAATACCTCGGCTGCGGCGGCCACGGAGCGGAGTGGCGCAGCTGCTGCGCGGTGCTGGGCATACCCGACGAGCGCAGCACCGTGCGCTGCGAGTCCTTCGTGCCCGAGAGACTGAAGCGGCGCCCCCGCTACGCCCTCTGTCTGGAGGGCAGCTCCGAAATCCTGCGCTACTACCGCCGCCGTCCCCGCCGACTCACCCCGGCCTACCTCAGCCACTGCTACCTGCCGGGGCGGCGCACCGAAAGCCTCGGCCGCCTGCGCCTCGTCGAGCTGGCCGAAGACGCGGATTTGCCGCCGGCGCCCGGGCTCGACGATTGAGGGCTCGCTGCCCGCGCGGACGGCTCGGCGACGGGCGGCATTTTTCAGAGCCGACGGGGCATTTTTTTCTTCTCAAGCTCCCTCATTGGTGCTAGCATCGGTGAGTTATGGACGCTGCCTCTTTCGCCACTCAGAGTTCACTGCCGATCGGAACGCTTCTCAACGAGCGCTTCACGCTCACCGACATCATCAACACGGGCGGTTTCTCCATCATCTACCGCGCCGTCGACGGCCTGACGGGCGAAGAAGTCGCGCTCAAGGAATGCGCCCCGGAAGGCATGGTGCAGCGCCTCGAGGACGGCAGCATCGAAGCGATCGACGAGCGTGCGGCCGGGCAGTTTGAGACGGCGCTCGCCGGCATGGAGCAAGAGGTGACGGCTCTGCGCACCCTCACGCAAAACGGCGTGACGGGCATCCCGCAGTACCTCGACGCCTTCCGCGACAACGGCACCTATTACCTCGCCATGACGGAGGTGCGGGGGGCTGATCTGCACTGCTGGGCGGAGAGCTACCGCATGGCCGGGCAGCCTTTCCCGGCCTCGCTGCTCGAGGCGGTGCTGACGGGGGTGCTCGGCATTCTCGACCGCGTGCACGCGTCGGGCTTCTTCCACTGCGACGTCAAGCCGGCCAATATCATCATCGACGAGAACGGCGGCATTTACCTCATCGACTTCGGCGCCGTGCGCACGCGCGTCAACCAGCACCACGCCGTGCAGGTCAGCCCGGGCTTCACGCCCGTGGAGCTCTACCCGGGCTACCGAGCTTCGATCGGCCCTTGGTCGGATATCTACATGCTCGCGACGCTCTTTTACAACATCATCACGGGGCGCGTTCCCGAGCCGGCCAATGAGCGGGCGCAGACGGATCGCACTCCCCGTCTCTCGAGCAATCTGAAGCTCAAGGAGCTCTACTCGGCAGCCCTGCTCAACAGCATCGACAAGGCCATGTCGGTCAACGAGGCCGACCGCTTCCCCTCGGCTCAGATCTGGAGCAAGGCCTACGCGCACCGCCAGAGCGGCCCGCAGCTGCTGAGCAGCACGGCGCCCGACGCCGCCACGCGCGCCTACGCCCACTCGGCCATCAGCATCGCGCAGCTGCAAAAAAGCAAGCGCAAGCAGACGGTCGTGAGCATGAAGGCGCTGCGCGGACGCCGGCCCGCCGCCGGAGCTCACAACCTCCGAGTCGCCGGGGCGCCTCACGTTTCGACCCGCCCCGGAGGCGCGAGTCTGCGCCCGGCCGGAGCCGCGGCCCATGCCGCGGCGGGCAGCAAGCTGCGCCCCGCCGGCCTGCCGCCGAAAGCCGGCAGCGGCACCCTTGCCGCGCCCGCGATGCCTGCCGCGGCGGCGCGTCGAACCGAGCCGGCGGCCGCTTCACCCGATGCACCTCCGGTCTCGGCAGCGCCGTCACTGCGGGTGCCCGCCGGAGGCAGCGAGAAGCTGCCCGTCGCGCCTCCGCCGAAGGCCGAGTCGAATCTTCCCGTGGTGCTGCTGTTCATCGCGGGCATCATCGCCATCATCATCTACCTTCTCGTCTGAGCGTCGACCGCGCCCGGCGAAGAGTCGGCAGCGCAGCTTCGTGCCCGGCCCGGCAACATCGGGATGGGCGCGCGCCGTTGGGTATCCCGGCGAACCCTCCGTCTCGCTTGCGGCGAGCCCCGCCCCCCCAAGCCCTCCCCGGCAGGGTTGAGACCCGCCGCCGAAGGCGCGGTGCCCGGCAGCCGCAGCGCCCCGAAGGCGCGGTGCCGCCGCGGGCTCCCGAAACACGCCGAAAAGCCGGACGGCCGGATACACAAAGACCCGCCGAACAAAGACCCGGCGAGCCGCCTGAACGGGAGGCGACTCGCCGGGTGTGCGTTGGCGGAGGCGGCAAAGTCTCAGTCGACCATGCACATGCCCTCGCGCTCGGCGCTGATCTTGTCGCCCGGCACGAACTTGCCGGCCACGGCAAAACCGAACTCGAGCGAAGCGGCCGGGCCGCGCCCGGTCACGATGTTGCCGTCGGTCTCCGTCACCGCTCCGGTGACGGCCGCAGCACTCTTGAGCTCGCCGGCCACGCCCGGCCAGCAGGTCACGCGGCGACCGGAGATCACCCCGGCAGCCTCAAGAGCCAGCGGCGCCGCGCAGATGGCGGCCACGAGCTTGCCGGCCGCGTGCATCTCGCGCACGCGGCTGAGAACGGCGGGACTCTTGCTGAGCGTCCACGAAGCCGGACCGCCCGGCAGCAGAATGCCGCTGAACTGCGCCGTATCGGCATCAACCAGCAGCATGTCCGCCTTCATCACCACATCGTGGGCACCGCGCACCTCAAGCCCCTCGAGGCCGGCCAGCGTCACGGGCACACCCAGACGGCGCAGGATATCCACCGGGGCCGTCAATTCAATCTCCTCGAACTGAGGAGCCATTACAACGAGTATCGGATCCATGGCAACCATGCTACCGAGCGCGGCGGCACAGGTCAAGCCTGAAACGTGCCCGCAGCGCGGCGTTTCACGGCATGCGCCGCGGCGGCTCCGCGGGCATTTCCCGCCCTTCTTGCTTCCGGTTGCGCCTTTTTCTCTCGCTTTTTGGAAAACGATATGCTATCTTAGCCGCGAATTAAGTTTTACCATGATGAGGACGACACTGCTGCACCCCCTGCTACTGGGCATCGCCTTCCTGTTCGGAACGGCTATGGCGCAAGAACCCTCCGGCACGCCGATCATCGAGCCAACGACGCCCGCCACTCCCCCCGCAAGCCTCTCGGATCCGGCGGGAGAGCCCCTCGATACCCCGCCCGCCGCAGCGGCCGCAGCTCCCGGCGAGGCGAGCGGCACGGCTCCCGATACCGCACCCGCAGCGGCTTCCGGCGGCATGGTTGACGAGCAGCGGCTCCGAGCTCTCGAAGCGGAATTCGCCCTCAAAGTCGACCTCATTCGCTCGCTGAACCTGCCGGACAATGCACGCAAGGCCCTGCTGGCCGCGGCCGTCTCCATGTCCTACGAGGACCTCAAAGACTACGTCTCCCAGCCCCACCACGCCTACGACGGCCACACGGCACTCGAACACGCCGCGATGAAAGTCAGCGTCGAACCGCCCCTGCACGGCAAGGTCTGCCCCGACTGCGGCGAGGAGTGCCTCAACCTCAACCCGAACAGCGCCACCCCGGCCTGGACGCACCACTACACGGGCAAGGACGCCCAGTACAGCCGCTTCCCGATTCCGCTCAAGCTCTACGCCCACGCCGAAGAGGGCATGGGGCTCTGGGAGAAACTCTGCCACCGCGTCGACGTCGATCCCTTCAACCTTGCCTCTACCATCATCTTCTTCTGCGCCATCATCCACACCTTCCTCTCGCCCTTCTTCCAGCGCATGGCGCACCGCTTGGAGCAGCGCTACAAGAACAAGCTGCGCGCCCAGCGCTTCCGCATCCTGCACCCCGAGCAGCGCATGCCCGTCTCGCTGGGAGCGACGGTCTGCCACTTCCTCGGCGAGGTCGAAGTGGTCTTCGGCCTGTGGATCATCCCCTTCGTCTTTGTCTGCGCGCACTACTACTCGATGGAGGATTTCCTGCGCTACATCGACCACGACACCAGCTTCACCGAGCCTCTCTTCGTCGCCGTCATCATGGTCATCGCCTCGTCGCGCCCCATCTACCGCCTCGCTGAAAACACCCTCAAGCTGGGCGCCTCGCTGGGCAACGGCTCGCCGGCCGCTTGGTGGCTCTCCGTGCTCTGCATCGCGCCGCTGCTCGGTTCGTTCATCACCGAGCCGGCAGCCATGACGCTCGCCGCCATCCTGCTCTCGAAAAAGATCTACCAGCTCAAGCCCAGCAGCTCGCTCTGCTACGCGACCATCGCTCTGCTCTTCGTCAACGTCTCCGTCGGCGGCACCCTGACGCACTTCGCCGCGCCGCCCATCGTGATGGTGGCGGGCAAGTGGAATTGGGACATGGCCCACATGTCCCTGGAGTTCGGCTGGAAGGCCATTCTGGGCATCTTCATCTCCAACATCATCTACTTCTTCATCTTCCGCAAGGAGTTCGCCCGCCTCGCCGAGGTGCAGCGCATCAACAACAGCTTCGACAGCTCGGTGCCCACCTCATGGGAGGATCGGCAGGATGTCATCCCCACCTGGGTCTACATTGTCTCCATCCTCTTCTTGGTGTGGACGGTAGTGTTCTCGCACCACCCCGCCATCTTCATCGGCGGCTTCATGTTCTTCCTCGGCTTCACCATGGCGACGCCGCAGTACCAGAACGCCTTCTCCATCAAGGTGCCGCTGCTGGTGGCCTTCTTCCTCGCCGGCCTGCTCATCCTCGGCGGCGTGCAGGGCTGGTGGATGCAGCCCGTGCTCCAGAAGCTCTCCGAGCTGGGCCCCGAGGCGACGATGGGTCTGGCCAGCGTGCTGACGGCCTTCAACGACAACGCGTCGGTGACCTTCCTCGCCAGCACGGTGCCCGGGCTGGAGGAGCACATCCGCTACGCCATCGTGGCCGGTGCCGTGACGGGCGGCGGTCTGACGGTGATTGCCAATGCGCCCAACCCGGCCGGGCAGGCGATTCTGGGCAAATACTTCAAGGGCATCAGCGCGCTGAAGCTCTTCCTGTGGGCCTTCCTGCCCACGCTCATCATGTTCCTGCTCTTCAACTTCATCTACTTCGAATAAAGATTCTCTCGCATCGAAACTCTCTCGCATCGAGACCCCCTCGCATCGAGGCTCGCTTGAATCAAGACCCGAGCCGGCGGCGCCCGCCGCACAACAAGGGCGCCCCGCTCGGGCACACACGAAAGACACACTATGTTTACCGGACTTGTTGAATGCACCGGCACCGTCGTCAGCCTGACGCCCGTGGCCGGAGGTGCGCGCTGCGCGATAGAGATTCCCTTCGCCTCGGAACTGGCTCTCGGCGACTCCGTGGCCATCAACGGCTGCTGCCTGACGGTGGACCGCATCGAGGGCAAGCGCGTCGAGTTCGATCTGCTCACGCAGACGATGCGCGTCACCTCGCTGGGGCAGCTCAAGCCCGGCAGCATCTGCAACCTCGAGCGCGCCATGGGCGGCGCAGGCCGCTTCGGCGGGCACTTCGTCATGGGGCACGTGGATACGACGGGCGAGGTCGTGAGCATCGAGCCCGTCGGGCAGGATCACATGGTGCGCGTGCGCATCCCGCGAGAGTCGATGAAATACACCATCGACAAGGGCAGCATCGCCATCGACGGCGTGTCTCTGACCATCGCCAACATCATCGGTGATGACACGCTGGAGTTCTGGATCACGCCGCACACGTGGCAGCGCACCGTCATGCACGGCTACGCGCCCGGCACCGTCGTCGACGTCGAGGTGGACATGATTGCCAAATACGTCGAAAAGATGTTTGCGGCCCGCGGCTGAGGGAAAGGGCAGGCGCCCGCTGCCGGGCATGATGAGCCCGGCAGGCGGCGGGCTTGACGCAGGGAGGCTTCTCGTGGCAAGCTGCCTTGCATGGGATTCTCAACAGCTATTCTCACGGCCGCCTCGGCTCTGCCCGGGGTGATGCAGGCGGCCGCTCAGTATCGACAGGGCAAGCAGTTGCAACAGGCGGCCGATCTTCAGAGCCGCCTCGATGAGCAACAGGCCTCGGCCATGCAGGATACGGCTCTGGAAAATCAGCGCCGCGCCGCGCGCAACGCCCAAGCCGAAATGGGGCAGGCACGCGCCGATGCCGCAGCCTCGGGGCTGGCATCGCAGGGCAGCGTGACGGTGAGGGAGCGCGATCTGGCGACGCGCCTGAGCGATTCGATTGCCAACAGCACCAACGAGCAGCTGCAGCAGGTCAACAGCCTGCGCGCGCAGAGCGCCTACAACACGCAGGATCTCCGCAACCGCGCCGCTCAGGCGAAGACGGGGGCGTTCAGCTCGCTGCTCGGCAGCGTCTCTTCCGGCCTCAACACCTACGTGACGCAGAGCCGCCTGAGCCGCGCCGATGAGCAACAGCGCTCGAGCCTGCGCTGAGGCGCGGGCAGCCGCTGCGTCTCTGTAACGCAGATGAAATGACGAGACGCGGGCGAAGGCTTCGCGTCGCGGGCGGAGGCGTGGGGAGACGAGCCTGGGCGCGGCGGGCTTTGCGCTTGCACCCGGAGCCGGGCTGTGGCATACTCGCCCCATGCTCCATCGGCTTCATCACTGCGTCAACGGCTGCACGGCCCTGCTCAGCCCCTCATCCGCCCACCCCGTCATCTCGATACAGTTCTGGGTGCAGGCGGGTTCTGCCGGCGAGGCCGAGCACGAGGGCTCGGGCATCTCGCACCTCTTGGAGCACATGGTGTTCAAGGGCACGGAGGAGCTCAGCGGGCGCGAACTCAACGAGCGCGTACCCGCTCTCGGCGGCCTGTGGAACGCCTACACGAGCAGCGACCGCACCGTCTACCACATCGACGGCCCGTCGGAGCACTGGCGGGAGTTTTTGCATTTGCTCACGCAGCTGGTCTTTCACCCGAGCTTCCCGCGCGAGGAGTTCGAGCGCGAGCGCGAAGTCATCCGCCGCGAGATGGCCATGTATCGCGACGACCCGCAGGATGCCGCCTACCGCGCCCTCATCGGCACGCTGTTCACGGCGCACCCGCGCCGCCTGCCCGTCATCGGTGAGCCCGAGCTCTTCGACGCGCTGAGCTACGAGGACATGGTCAACTACCACCGCAGCCGCTACGTGCCCGGCAAGGTCTTCATCTGCGCGGCGGGCGACCTCGATGCCGCCGCCTTCTTTGCGGCAGTCGACGAAGAGATGCGCGACCTGCCGGCGCGGCCCCTGCCCGTGCTGCCCCGCCCCGAAGAGCCCCGCCAGTGGGGGCCGCGCGTGACGCGCCGCGAGTTCGACCAGCCGACCTCGACGCTGATGCTCGCTTGGCGCATTCCGCCCTCGACACACCCCGATGCCGCCGCGCTCACGCTGCTTGCCTCCGTGCTCGGCCAAGGGCGCGCCGCTTGGTTTTACCGCCGCTTTCACGATGAGCTCGGGCTGGCCTACGACCTCGACGCCACCGTCATCCCGTCGCGCGACGGCGAGGGCGCTCTCGTGATTGAAGCCGATGTCGAGCGCGAAAAGCGCGAGCAACTGCGCGACGAGCTGCTGGCCTGCATCGCCGAACTGCCGCAGCGCTCCTTTGACGAAGGCTGCCGCCGCGCCCTGCGCCAGCAGCAGGCCGCCCGCCTGCGCGGGCTCTCGACGGTGCAGGGCTGCGCCGCCGCTCTGGCCGCCTCTTGGCACTTCACGCGCAACCCGAACAGCGCGGAGGAATGGGCCGCCGCCCTGCAGCGCGTGCGCCCCGAGGAGCTCGCCGAGGTCGCCGCGCGCTACCTCACGCCCGAGCGCCTCTGCGAAGTCACCGTCGACCCGACGGGCACCCTGCCGCCCGAGGAGGAGTCGCCCGCCGCTCTGTCGCCGAGCGGCCCCGAGCTCTTTGAGCTGGCCAACGGCCTGCGGGTGGTGATTCATGCCGATCGGCGCGTGCCGCTGAGCTGGGCGACCATCGTTTTCGGCGCGGGCTGCGGGACGGAGACGGCGGAGAACGCGGGCATCAACGCTCTGCTCTCGGAGTGCATGCTCAAGGGCACGACGAGCCGCAGCGCGGGCGAGATCGCCGACGCGGTTGAAAACATCGGCGGGCTCATCAGCAGCCAAGCCGGCAACAACAGCCTGAGTTTCTCGGTGCACAGCCTCGCGCAGGATCTGCCCGTCTTCCTCGAGCTGCTGGCCGACGTCGTGCTGCACCCCACGCTGCCCGAAGAGGCCGTCGCGACGGAGAAAGAAGCCATGGAGGCCGATATCGAGGATGCGGAAAAAGAGCCGGCCACGCTCGCTCTCCGGCGCATCCGCGAGGCCTGCTTCGGCGAAGCTTCGTACGGCCACCACCCCGACGGCACGGTGCAGAGTGTGCGCGGCCTGACGCGCGAGGCTCTGGCGGCGCAGCATGCGGCGCTGGTCTGCGGGCGCAACGCCGTGCTCTGCCTCAGCGGCGATGTCGACGCCGCCGCCGTGCGCCCGGAGCTTGAACGCCTTTTTGCCGCCATGCCCGCCGGGCAGCCGGCGCGCCGCGTGCCGACGCCGCAGCAGCGCGCCGGGCGCCACTGCCTCACCAGCGACAAGGAGCAGGCGGTGCTCGCACTGGCGGTGCCGGGGCTGCCGGCCGCCTCGCCCGACCTGCCCCTTCAGTTGCTCTTTGAGGAATGGTGCCGAGACATGGCCGGCCCCATCTTTTCAGAGATACGCGAGAAGCGCGGGCTGGCCTACTACGCCGCGGCCACTTCGCTGGCGGGCATTGACGCGGGCTGTCTCATCTTCTACTGCGGCACCTCGCAGCAGCAGCTGCCCGAAGCGCGCGAGGCTCTGCTCCGTTGTCTGGAGCGCCTCGCGGATGAGGGGATGCCGGAGGCGGATCTGGAGCGCTCGCGAGCCACGCTGCTCTCGTCGCGCCTGCTCTCGCTGCAATCGGCCGGGCGCCTCGGGTCGGCGATGGCTCTCGATACGCTGCTGGGATTGGGGGCGGATTACAGCGAGCGCGTGCCCGAACTGCTGCGCGCCGTCACGCCCGAGCAGATCAACGATTTCATCCGCCGCACGCTGCGCGGCACCCGCACCGAGCTCTGCGTGTGCAAGGCTCAAGCCGCAGCTGCGCTGAATTGAACAGACGCGCTGAACTCAACGGCCGCGCCGCTCGTTGCACCGCCCCGTTCAGCGCGCCGCTTGATTCGATGCGCCGCGCCGTTCGTCGAGCCGTTTGGTTTGACGCGTCGTTCAGCCTGACGCGCCGCGCCGTTTGATCAGTCGGACGCGCCGTTCGGCTCGGGCAGCCAGCGCGGCGTGATCGGGCGGAAGTCGGGGCTCATCATCGCCAGCACGGCTTCCGCGGCCTTGGCGGCGGCACCGCCGTAGCCCAAGGTCGCGACGGAGGCCTGCATCTCGCGCAGCACGGCAGAGCGAGCCTCGGGCTGCATCAGGCGCTCCAACTCGGCGAGGCAGGCGGGGGCATTGAACTCGTGCTGAATGAACTCGCGCACCACGGGGCGATCGACGAGGATGTTGACGATGCCGATGAAGCGGATGGTCAGGATGAGGCGACCGATCATGTAGGTGCCCCAAGCCACCTTGTAGACGAGCGCGAAGGGCAGCTCGTGCAGAGCCGCCTCCAGCGTCGCCGTGCCCGAAGTCACGAGCGCGGCCTCGGCGCGATCCATCAGGTCGTGGTAGCTGCCGAGCTTCACGTTGACGAGGGCGGGATTCACGCCGGCCTCGGCGAGCATGCTCTTCATGAGCGCCTCCATCTTCGGCGAGCTCGCCGAGGTCTCGAAGCGCCACTCCGGGTGGAGCGTCTGCGCGGCCTTCACGACCTCGAGGAAGACGGGGAAATGCCGCTCGATTTCGCGGCGCCGCGACCCGGGAAACAGACCGATGAGGTTTTTCTCGCGCACGCCGAGGCGGCGGTGGGCCAGAATGTCGTCCACCAGCGGATGGCCGACGAACTCGGTGCGCAGGCCGGCGTCCTCGAAAATCGGCTTCTCAAAGGGGAAGGTGCAGAGCATGAGGTCGAGGATGCGGGCGAGCTTCGGCACGCGGCTGCGGTGCCAAGCCCAGACCATGGGGGCGATGAAGTAGGCGATTTTCGTGCGCGGCGAGAGCCGATGCACGCGCTCGGCGAGGCGCTGGTTAAAGCCCGGGTAGTCGATGAGGATGAGGGCATCGGGCTCATCGGCGACGATGCGCTGCGTCATCTCATCGAGGCGGCGCAGGAAGAAACGCGCGTGCCGCAGCACCTCGACGATACCGATGACGGCGGCCTGCTCAACCCAGTCCTGCACGCCGGGCGCCAGCTCGTGCATGAGCGGGCCGCCGAGGCCGACGATCTCGAGCTCGGGTCGGCGGCGCAGCAGCTCGCGGATGAGCAGGGCTCCCTGTTTGTCGCCGCTGGCTTCACCGGCAATGACGTAAAACTTCATGTCCTCATGTTACCACGGCGCCTAAGGCTTGGCAAGTTCGGATTTCCCCGTCCGCATGCCGCATTTTTCGGCAGAAAACGCTTCACAAAGCCCTTCAAATTTGCATAATAGCCGCATGTTGCACGATTTGATCGTCACCTGGATGAGCTGGGTGGAGCAGTGGGGCTACTGGGGAGTCGGCCTGTTGATGGCCATGGAGAGCTCGATTCTGCCGGTGCCGAGCGAGGTGGTTGTGCCGCCCGCCGCCATCATGGCCGCGCAGCCGGATGCGCAGATGAGTTTCTGGGGCGTGGTCATCGCCGGCACCGTCGGTTCGTACGTCGGCTCGGTCATCATGTATCTCTGCGCCCTGCTGATCGGGCGCCCCTTCATCTACCGCTTCGGCAAGTATTTCTTTATGCCGCCTCACAAGGTCGAGAGTGCCGAGCTCTTCATGAAGCGCTATTCGACGGCGGGTATCTTCTTTTCGCGCTTCCTTCCGGTCATCCGGCATCTCATCTCGCTGCCGGCGGGTCTGGCGCGCGTCAATTTTCTGAGCTTCAGCGCGGCGACCATCACGGGCTCGGCGATGTGGTGTGCGGTGCTGGCTTGGTTCGGCGACAAGGTGGGCAAGGAGCATCCGAATATCCTCGCCTCCCCCGAGCAGCTCATCAGCGCGGTGAAGGCCGAGTCGCATCTCATTGTGCTGGCGGTGCTGATGCTGGCGGCGCTCTACGTGCTCATGAAGTTTCTGACGCGCCCGAAGAAGTCGATCGCCTCCGCCGAGCAAGCCGACGCTCCCGGCGCCGACAAATGAACGCGGCTGCGGCCGGGTCGCGCCGCGCCGGGTGCTGCGGGCAGCCGGGGCGCTGCAGCTGAGCGCCGCGCCGCAGGGCGCCGCACCCGCGCATCTTGCGCTTGCCAAACACGGTGTCGGCTGCTATACTGCGGGGCATGAAACCGCTGACCAAACTGGGCGAATATCAAACGGACGACGGCTCGCTCTGGGAGCTCTGGGAACGCGACGGCGTGCTCACGCTCCAGCACGACGGCATGCCCTGCGCGACTTCGTTCACGCACGGCAGCGAAGATTCGCTGGCCGAGACGGCCGTCTCGCCCATCACCCGCGCCGGCCAACCCTGCATCATGATTGCCGGGCTGGGGCTGGGCTACGGCCTCGCCAAGGCGATGCAATGCCTGCCCAAGGAGAAAGCGCGCTTCATCGTGGCCGAGCCGGTGGCGGCCGTTGTCGACTGGAACCGCCGCTTCGGTGAAAACGCTCCGCTCTGGGAAGACAAGCGCGTGAGCGTCGAGACGCAGAGCGCCGTTGAGCTCTGCCGCAAGCGCACCGGCTCGCTGCACGCCATCATCATGCGCCACAGCCACGCGCGCTGCGTGCTGAGTCTCGGCGATGCTCAGGCGCTTTTCAACGCGCTCAAGGGCGGCAGCCTGCTGGCCATCACGCTGGCCAAGCCCGACAAGCGGCTTGAGGGCACGCTGCGCAAGGCGGGCTTTGAGCTGAGCAGCCTGGCGGTGCCGGCTTCATCGAAGGGCAAGCAGCTGCGCTTCCACACGCTGCTGCTGGCGCGGCGCGGCCGCTTCGTTCCCTTTGCCGAGCGCGGCGCCAACTGATGGGTCTCGCCCCTCGCCTCCCCCTTTGCCGCCGGTTTCGCATGCGTTTTTTCGATTGCCCCACACCCGCCTGAACGCTCATGTTTCGATTCTTCCGCCGCCGCCGTGGCTACAATCTGCTGGAGCGCGAGATGCTTGCGGCTCAGCGCACGCGCGGTGTGCGCCAGCTGGTGTGCGTGGCTGCCGTCATCGTGCTGGTGATCGCGAGTTTCGTGGGTACGATGATCGTTTTATCACCTCTCTATGAGCTCTACGAACTGCGCGGGGAGCGGCAGTTCATGGAGGAGAAGCTTCACGAGGCCAAAATGAACGAGGAGATGCACCGCGATCACTACCGCTGGATGCAGGATCCCGAATACTTCGAGCAGATTGCCCGCGACCGAGCCAACATGGCCAAGCCCGGCGAGAAAGTCATCCGCATCTCCGAGCCCTCGCATCGCCCCCCGCGCGACGAAGCGCCGCTCGACTGAAGAGACTTGCAGTGAGCCGAACGGAGGCTGAAGTAAGGCTGAAGCGAGCCTGAGGCGCGGCGCGACCGAAGAGCGGCCGCTCTCATGCGGCGGGCAGCGTCGTTCGGCGGGCAGCGGCATGCGGCACGCAGCGGCGGGCACGCGGTGAGACGCTCATCCCGGCACCGCATGCGCGTGAGACGCCCTTTGACGCCCCGCACGCGGCGAGACGAGCCTCCCCGCGCCGCATGCCGTGAGACGCCCTTCCCCGAGCCGCATGCCCGTGAGACGCGCCCTTCCCCCCCGTCCCGCGCACAGCGAGACTCATCCCCGCGCCGCCCGGCGTCTCCCGCTCGGCGTCTCCCGCCCGCTGCGTCAGGCGCAGGTTCGCGGCGGCGCCTATATCAACTCCGCGAGATCGATGCCGAAGGCGAAGCGGAGGGTCAGGTAGATGACGCAGATCATGAAAAGCAGGGCGATGGCCTTGCGAATCGAGCGCAGCAGCGACCAGAACACGAGCAGCAACAGCGACGCCGTGCCGGCGTTGCCGGGCGCCGACCAGAGCTGCGACCAATCAACGGACTGCGTCAGCGACTCGACAAGCTGCACCGCCTGCGAGGCCGTCTCATCTGCCCGATGTTCCGTATTCATAAGAGGGTGAAAGCGCGCGGCGCGACTTCATGCCAGCAGCTTGATGACCTGCCGCGCAGCCCCCGCGATGTCGGCCTGCTGCAAGAGCCACGAGACAATCACCACGCGGCGGGCTCCGGCGGCAAGCACGGCCGGCAGCGTATCGCCGTTGATGCCGCCGATGCAGAACATCGGAAAATCGCCCAACTCGCGCTGCACCGCCGCCACATCCTGCAGGCCGATCGCCGCGCGCCCGGGCTTGGTGCCCGTCGGGAAGAGCGGGCCGAAGCCGATGTAGTCCGCCCCCTCCTCGCGAGCCGCCAGCGCCTGCTGCGGGCTGTGCGTCGAGCGACCGATGATCATCTGCGGCCCGACGATGCGGCGCAGCTCGGCGAGGGGGCCCGCATCCTGCCCGACGTGCACGGCATCGGCTCCGAGCTCGGCGGCGAGATCCGGGTAATCATTGAGCACGAAAAGAGCGCCCGCCTCGCGGCAGAGCGGCTGCATGCGCCGCGCCAGATCCCGCACCTCATCCCGGCTCTGCTTCTTGGCGCGAAGCTGGATGATGCGCACGCCGCCCTCCAAAAGCGCCGCCACCTTGCCCTCGAGTTCATCAGGGCGCATATAGCCCGTATCTGCAATGCCGTAGAGGCGACAATCGGCCGGTCTCATCTTCATGGCCCTATGCTGCCACAGACGGCCGCGCGTATCAAGCCGAAAAACACCCCGCAGCGCCCCCGCGGCGAAGTGAACCCTCGCGCGACTCAACACTTGACAATTTGAAACAAGAGGGGTATGTTCCCGGGCCTATGGCCAAGGATCAGATGCTCAAAAAGCTCGAAAAGGAGCCCATCGGACGTCTGCTGCTGCAATATTCTCTGCCGGCAGTTATCGGGCTTGCCGCCGTTTCCGCCTACAATATCATCGACTCCATCTTCGTCGGTCAATGGTGCAGCCCCTATGCCGTGGCGGCTCTCGGACTGATCTTCCCGGTGATGAACCTCACGGTTGCCTTCGGCACGCTCGTCGGCCTCGGTACGGCTGCGACGGCATCCATTACCCTCGGGCAGCACGACTACCCGCGCGCCTTCCGCGTGCTGGGGCACTGCGTGGTGCTGGGCATCATCACGGGTCTGCTCGTCGGCTGGGCACCGCTGCCGTGGCTGCATGAGATTCTCGCCTTTTTCGGAGCGCGGGGCGAGGCTCTGGAAGAGGCCTACAACTTCATGTATGTCATCATGCTGGGCTTCCCGGTGAGCACCTGTTTCCTCAACCTCAACCACCTGATGCGCGCCAGCGGCTACCCGCGCAAAGCCATGATGAGCCTGCTCATCACGATGGTGGTCAACCTCGCGGCCGCACCGATTTTCATGCGCGTCTTTGACATGGGAGTCGCCGGTGCCGCTTGGGCGACGATTGCGGCGCAGGCCGTCGGCCTCGTCTGGGTGCTGCTTCACTACTTCAACAGCCGCAACCTGCTGCACTTCCGCCGCGGCATCTACAAGCTCAACGGGCGCATCGTGCGCCGCATTCTCACGGTCGGTCTGCCGCCCTGCCTGCTCAACGTCTGCGGCTGCCTCATCACCGTGGTCTACAACCACCTCTTTCTCGAGTTCGACGGCGATATGGGCGTGGGTGCCTTCGGCGCCGTCAACCGCACGCTCTTCTTCTTCGTCATGATTGTGCTGGGTATCGCCCAAGGCGTGCAGCCCATTGCCGGCTACAACCTCGGCATGGGCAAATTTACCCGCGTTCGCCGCGTGCTCCGCATCGCGCTCATTGCCGCCTTCGTCATCTCGACGATCGGTTTCGCTCTCGTTCAGCTCTTCCCGCGCGAAATCCTCGAGCTCTTCGCCAAGGAGCAGGACGCCAACGCCACGAAGCTCATCGACTTGGGAGCCAAGGGCGTGGTGCTCTTCTCGTACTTCTTCCCGCTGGTGGGCGTGCAGGTCATCATCAGTAACTTCTTCCAAGCCATCGGGCGCCCCGTTATGAGTATCTTGCTGAGCCTGACGCGCCAGTTGCTCTGCCTGCTGCCCTGCCTGTTTATCCTGCCGCGCCTCTTCGGCGAAGACGGCATCTGGCTCTCGCAGTCGGTCTCCGACCTCATCTCCGTCGCTCTGAGCCTCGTGGTGCTGCGCCTCTACCTGAGCCACTACATGCCGAAGAAGGACCACGCCCTGTCGCGGATTCACGATGAGGAACCCGGCAGCGCCGAACCCCAAACCCCCGAAAGCCGCCATGCCTGACGCCCCCGAACGCATCCGCCTCATCATCGCCACGCGCAACGCCCACAAGGCGCAGGAGATTGCGGCGATGCTGCCGCCGCGCTACGAGGTGCTGACGCTGGCCGACTTCCCCGAGGCGCCGGAGGTTGAGGAAGACGGATCGAGCTTCGCCGAGAACGCCCGCCTGAAGTCCTGCGGCATCTCGTCCTGTCTGCCGGGTCTCGTGCTGGCGGATGATTCGGGGCTCTGCGTCGATGCGCTCGGCGGGGCTCCCGGCATTCATTCGGCGCGCTACGCCGGGGTGCACGGCGACGATGCCGCCAACAACCGCAAGCTGATCGACGAGCTGGCGGTGCGCCCCGAGGCGGCTCCGTACACAGCGCGTTTCGTCTGCGCCATGAGCCTCTCGGAGGGCGGGCGCGAGCTGGCGGCCTTCGAGGGTCGCGTCGAGGGGCGCATCACGCTCACGCCTTCGGGCGCGGCCGGCTTCGGCTATGACCCGCTTTTCATCCCCGAGGGCTATGAGCTGACTTTCGCGGACATGCCCGCCGCCGAGAAAAACAGCCTTTCGCACCGCAGCCGCGCGCTCGCGCAGCTCGCCGCCTATTTCGATCGCTAATGACGACGGCAAGCTCGATGATCAGGAGCGCGAGGCGATGAAGGCCGAGCGTGCCGAGCGCCGCGCCGAGCGCCGTCAGGGTGGTGCCCGCCCCGAGGCTCCTGAGGCTCCGCAGGCCCCCGAAGCTCCTCAGGCCTGAGTAAACAGACGAGCCGCCTCCGGCTCGACGAGGTCACATCCTCTGCAAGGGACGCAAGCTCTCCGCGAGCTTGCGTCCTTATTGTTCGGACGGAAAAAGTCAGCGATAGATAACGAAAAGAAAGTGTTTTACTTTGTGAACTTTTAGCTGTAGAATACGAGACGAAGCTGCGTTCTCACCAGCGAAGGGTTCAACGAAACAACCAAGCCCGATTCAAAACGATGAAACATTACCTCAAGATGATGATGATGATGGCCGGGGCTCTCGCAGCTCCGAGTCTGCTTGCCCCGTCGGCCGAGGCGGCTCCCCTGCCGCCGCCCCCCGGCGTCAACTCCTGCCCCGTGCATAAGTTCTATGTGCCCGAGTGCGGCAAATGCCAGCGCAATGCGGCGGCTCGCAGCCGCTCCTGCCCGGTGCATCAGTTTTACGTGCCCGAGTGCGGCAAGTGCCAGCGCAATGCGGCCGCACGCGGCTACAGGATTCTGCCGCCCGGGCGCCACGCCCGGCCGCTTCCTCCGCCTCCGCCCAAGGGTAAGCCGGCACCTCCGCCTCACAAGGGCAAGCCCCTGCCGCCGCCCCACAAGGGCAAGCCCCTGCCGCCGCCCCACAAAGGCAAGCCCCTGCCGCCGCCCCACCGTCACTGACGCCGCGGCTCTCTGAGCTGCGGAAGCGAAAGCGAGACCTAAAAGAGCTCATCCCCCCGCCGGAACACAAGGCCGACGGGGGGATTTTTGCTGCCGCCGGGCGCAGGCTGTCAGCAAGAGCGGCGCGGGGGTGCCGACGACAAGAGCGACGCGTCGGGAACCGCCTTCGGAATCGGCGCGGGGCGCTTCACCACAGCGGGAGCGCCGACGGGCAAGAGCGGGCGGGCGCTTCAGTAAGGAGGCGTCTCTCGCGGAGTCTCGCGGCCGTGGAGGTAGCGCACGATGCGGCTGACACCCGCGCCGTAGGGCGAGGCGAGACGGCGGTCGGGCTCCGAATCGATGAGCACGCCGCGGCGCTTTCTCCGGCAGTAGATCATCACGGTGACGACGAGGGCCGCCGCCAGACAGCCGAGCGTGATGAGCAGAGGGCGGTTCTGCTCATCGGTGAAAAAGGCGGTGAACTTCTTGCCGGTTCCGGCCTGCTCTTCTTCGCCCTTGTTCTTCATGGGCAGGTCGATCATGGGCATCTTCTCGTTGAGTTCGTCGCGGATGGGCTTGAGGTCGGCAGCCATCGGCGCGACGGATTGCTGCAGCGAGCGGATAGCGGCGATGAGCCCGTCGACACCGCCGCCGCGGTTCACCGCCGCGTCTCGCATGGCCAACAGCCAGCGGTGTCTCTCTTCATCGCTGACGCGCAACTCCTGCAAGCCCAGCTCCAGCTCAGCGGGGGCGCCGAGCGGGTAGCTGATCAACAGGGTGTATTCGCAGGGCAGCGAGGTGGTTCGCAGGAGGTTGGCGACCGAGAGCCCCGGGCCGAGATTCTGCCCGCTCTTGTAGACGACAACGTTGATGCGGTAGTTGGCCCGGGTGTTGACTTGAGAGAGCACGTAGAGCAGGTCGGCCTGCTCGACGGTGCTGAAGAGCTGCTGCGGGTCAATGAGCCCGTGCTCGGGGGGGCGGTTGTAGGCGCTCACGTAGCGCTCGGGCACGCTGCGGTCGCTCTCATCGCTCTGTCGGCGGCGCTCCGGAGCCTCGGGGGCGACGCGCCGCGCGGGAATCAGGGTCGTGTAGCCCTCGGCCAGCTCGCCGGACATGAGGCTGCGGTAATCCTCTTCGCGCCATGCGGGCGGCAGGTCATCGCCGCCCGCCGCAGCCGCCGGAGGGGCAGCGGGCGGATCTACCGTTGCCGCCTTCTCGCCCGGTGAGGCGGAGGCATCGGGCGCGGGGGTGTTTTCACCGAGGTCGGGATCGACAGCGACGTCTTCGCTGTCGGGGTCGACCGCCACATCCTCGCTGTCGGGGTCGACGGCCACGTCTTCGCTGTCGGGATCGACGGCGATATCTTCGCTGTCGGGATCGACGGCCACGTCCTCACTCTCCGGGTCGACGGCGACGTCTTCACCCGCCGACGCTGCCGACGACGGCGTCCGGGGGGCAGGCGCGGGCGCGGCGGCCGCGGGTTCGGCGGCGAGGCAACAGGCCAGCCCGGCACCGAGCAGCAGAGGCCAGGCCTCGTATTTGCACTGAAGCTTGTGGGTGATACCGCGGCTGCGCGACGCGATTTGCTTCACGGCGGCGCGCATGACGGTCTTGAGGCCGACGACGAACTCGCGCTCGCGGAAGCTCAGCTGCCCTTTGATGATGCAGGTGTTGATGCGGTCGGGATCCACGTAGGGATCGAGCATGTAGCCCCAGCTGAAGCAGGCGACTTCAAGCTGCACGTCGAGCACCAGCAAGAGCATCCACTCCTGGCGCACCGACGGCGGCAGAGGGCTGAAGCGATCCGCAAACAGGCTGCCGATGCCCCGCAGCATCTGCCGGAAGGGAGAGGGCTCGCGCCCGACGGGTTCGCCGGGCACGCGCATGCGAATCTCGGCGTTTTCAACGGGGTGTATCTTCTCGCGCTTGCCGAACGAGGGCTGGTGAATGCGAGCGTGGTTGAGGATCCAGTGGGCCAGCGAGCTGAAGTCCTGCTGCCTCCCTTTGTCCGTGATGAAGATACCGAGCGCGACGGGGCTGATGTTGCGCTCGATGCGCTCGAGGAAGTCGAGCATGTTTTGCCGCTGGTCGCATGTCAGAGCCCCGGCGGCGTCGAGCACGCGCGGAAACTCGACGCGCCCGCGCCCGAAGAGCCGATCCGCGCGCCGCAGACTGTAGCCGCAGGCAGGGCATTGATCCAAGGCTCCGACGTGTATGGAGGCAAAACATTTCGGACAGATCGGCACGCAGCAACTATAGCGTTTTTTTGCGCCCGCGTGAAGTCTAAACGGCGTCACCACCCGCACAAAATCACCGAACGAGCACGGGATGAGGGGCTCGAGACGCACGGCGCCGTGCGCTGCACCGAAATAACGTTGACAGCGGGGCGCGCCGGCGCTATACTCCTCTCCCGTATGGAGAACCAGACGACCAATATCGATCTCTCGGCGCTCGACACGGCCGCCATGCGCAGCCGTCTTTCCGAGCTCGGGAGCTATCTTTGACCTCGAAAGCCTTGAGAAGAAAGTCCGCGAGCTCGACGAGCGCATGAGCGCGCCCGATTTCTGGGATGACCCGGCGGCGGCTCGCGCTCTGATGAATGAGATCAACCCCCTCAAACGCCGCTTGGAGCAGTATCGCGCTCTGGAGAAGAGCCTTGAAGATGTCGACGTCGCCATCGAGATGGCGCGCGAGGAGCCGGAGATGGCTCCCGAGGCCGATGCGGAGTACAAGGCTTGGGTGAAGAAGCTCGAGGAGTTTGAGCTCATCACGCTGCTCAACGGGCCGCACGACAGCGCCGGTTGCTACATCACCATTCACGCGGGCGCCGGCGGTACGGAGGCCTGCGACTGGGCGAGTATGCTCATGCGCATGTATCTTCGCTACTGCGAGCGCCACGGTTTCACCACCGAGATTATGGAGAGCACCGACGGCGATGAGGCCGGCGTGCGCTCCGTGACCATCAAGATTGAGGGTGAGTACGCCTACGGTTACCTCAAGAATGAGCGCGGGATTCATCGCTTGGTGCGCATGAGTCCCTTTGATGCGGCCGGCAAGCGCCATACGTCGTTCTGCTCGCTGGATGCGACACCCGATATTTCCGACGATATCGAGATTGAGGTGAAGGATGCCGATGTGAAGATGGACACCTACCGCTCGGGCGGCAAGGGCGGCCAGAACGTCAACAAGGTGGAGACGGCCGTGCGCCTGACGCACTTGCCCACGGGTATCATCGTGGCCTGCCAGACGCAGCGCTCGCAGCTCCGCAACCGCGAGGAGGCTATGCGCATGCTCAAGGCGCGCCTCATTCAGTTGGAGGAGGATCGCAAGCGCGCCGAGGCAGACCGCCAGTACTCGGAGAAGGGCGATATTGCTTGGGGCAACCAGATTCGCTCCTACGTCTTCCAGCCCTATCAGATGGTGAAGGATCTTCGCACGGGTGTGGAGTCGGGCAATATCCAGGATGTGATGGACGGCAACATCGACGCTTACATCGAGGGTATGCTGCGCCACAACGCCAACGCCTGATGCTTGCGCTCGCGGCACCGCCGCCGTCGACCCCTTTCAGAGAGCGGGGCGATGCGCGGCGCGGTGCGCGCGGGTGGGCTCGTGCGCGCGGTCTCTGCAGCTGTGCGCGGGCCGGGCGAGGTTGATGATGAGCTTGTTGATGACGGCGAAGGAGGGTGCTGATGCTTGAGATTGATGTTTTGACGCTTTTTCCCGAGATGATTACCGGCCCGCTCTCGCAGAGCATTATGGGCCGGGCGAGCGATCACGGTTTGATTTCGGTGCGCGCGCACCAGCTGCGCGATTGGACGCACGATAAGTACCGCCGCACCGATGACTACCTCTGCGGGGGCGGCCAGGGGATGCTGATGAAGTGCGAGCCGATTTTTGAGGCCATTGAGCAACTGCGCCGCGAGCACACGCGCGTGATTCTGATGACTCCCCAAGGGCGCGTGTTTCGCCAGTCCGTCGCCCGCGAGCTCGCCGCGCCCTGCATGGAGGGCGGTGACGCGCACTACATCATCCTCTGCGGCCACTACGAGGGGGTCGACCAGCGCGTGATTGATACGCTGGTGGATCTCGAGCTCTCCATCGGCGATTATATTTTGACCAACGGGGCGATTGCCGCCGTGGTCGTGATTGATGCGGTGGCTCGCCTGCTGCCGGGCGCTCTCGGCGATGATCGCAGCTCGGTGGATGAGTCCTTCGCCGACGGCTTGCTGGAGGCTCCGGCCTACACGAAGCCGAATGTGTTTCGCGGTATGGAGGTTCCGGCGGTCTTCCTGTCGGGCAATCACCGCGCGATTGCCGAGTGGAGGCTGGAGCAGTCGCTGGCTCGCACCCGAGCCAACCGCCCCGATCTCTACGAGGCTTGGGCTGCCGCGCATCCGGATTTCTTCACCAAGAAGCGCAAGCGCGTGCCGCTGACCGGCTACAAGAAGCGACCGGAGTCTTCGCAGCAGCCGGAGTCGCAGCAGCCGGAGTCGCAGCAATTGGAACCTCCGCAGCAGCCGGAGGGCTGAGGGCTTCACCCCCGCCGCGCGGGCAGAAAGTATCCTCGTTGTTTGTCGCTGATGGGCAGCTGCGCCATCTGCATGACGCGCAGCATGTCTTCCCAGAGGTGGCGGCGTTCGCCCAAGTCGGCGGTGCGCAGCAGGTAACTCGGGTGGTGCGTGACGATGACGGGGATGCCTCGGTAGCTGCCGGGCTGCTCTCGGTATTCGGCCAAGGGCAGTTTGCCGCGCTGCAACAGCCCGCGCGCGGCAATGACGCCCAGCGCCACGATGACTTTCGGCTGCACGAGCCGGAGCTCGAGGTCGACGACGCTGAGCGAATAGAGAATTTCACGCGTCGAGGGCGGGCGCGTGTTGATGGTCTGCCGCGGCATGGCCGGGCGGAATTTGACGAGGTAGGTGATGTAGACGTCGCTGCGGCTCAGGCCCATGGCACGCAGGATGCCGTCGAGTTTTTCACCGGCTTCCCCGCCGAAGGGTTCACCCTTTTGTTCGTCGACGTAACCCGGCGCATCGCCGACGAAGACGATGTCCGCGCGGCGGTTGCCGATGCCGAAGACGGGTTTGCGCCGCAGGGTGCCGAGCTGTTGCAGGGGTTTCCAAACGGGCAGGAGGCGCTCGGTGAGCTCCCAAGTCTCCTCGGCGCTGCTGCCGCCCGGGCGGAAGAAGGGGATGTCCTCTTCCTCGACCTCGGGCGGGCTCTCGGGGTCTTGCATGGCGAGCCGACGGAGCCCGGCGGGAGTGAGTTCGTCGTCCGGCGCCTGCGCGGCAATCGCGCCGTCCGGCGGCACGGCGCCGCCTGCTGCCGGAGGCGGCGGGGTGGCGGCGCTGCCGGGTGCTCCGGGTGCGCCGAATGTGCCGGGTGCGCCCGCCTGCGCTTCCCCTTGTGCGGCGGGGGCGGGCGGTGGCGATTCCGCGCGGCCGCGAGCGGCGGTGCCGCCCCGCTTTTCTCCGCGCTCGGCGAGCATCCAGCCGCGCAACAGGGCGCGAGCCTCATCATCGACGGCGAGCTTCGTACAGCCCCCGAGGATGTGATTTTGCAGCCAAGCGGTGATGAGTTGTCGGAGGGTCACGCGGTCGCGGTGGCGTTGTCGGGCAGAGCCGGAGTCATGCGTTGCGGCGCAGGCAGGTCGGCGGCTCAGCGCAGGGTGAAGCTGCCGCTGCCCGCGGCGCTCGTCTTGCCGGAGGCATCCTGCCGCTTCATGGTGTAGCTGCCTTTGCCGGCGCCGTCGAAATAGAGCTCATAGACGGCGCTGCTCTCGCGCCTGCCGTAGCGCATGGTGAGCACTTCGAGCGTGGCGCGCTGTTTATCGCAGCGCTTGTAGGTGCTGCGGACGGTCTGATCGCCGTTCTGCGTCTGGGCGATGTTGCCGTTGAAGGTGATGCTCTGCGAGAAGGCGCTGACGCTGCTGTCGGCCTCGTTTTGCTCGCTGCCGCTCAGTTCGATGACCTGCCCGCGCGAAAGCTTGCGCGGCGCGTCGCTCTCAAAGAGCTGGGCGGGGTCGATTTCTCCCAGAGCCGCGCTGCCGGCCGAGGCGGCGGCCTGCGTGGCCAGCAGACAGGAGTTGAGCGAAAGGGCGGCGGCACCGCTTACAAGGGCAATAAGACAGGGCATGAGTTTCATGGCGCGGCAATCGTACTCGCGCACCCTGCCCTTGTCAAGTTTTATTCGGGCGGGAGAGGCCGCGCCCGAAGGGCTTTGCCGCGAGCGGCTTCAACGCGCGCGGCCGAGCTTCAGCAGGGCGTCGCCCGCCCGGCTTTCGCCGAGGTAGGCGGCGCGGCGGTACCAGTAGGCGGCCAGTTCGCTGCTGCGCGGCGCGCCGCGTCCTTCGGCGAAGCAGTCGCCGAGCTTCAGAGCGGCGGCGGCGTGGCCGCGCTCGGCAGCTCGCTCGAAGCAGGCGACGGCTCCGGCGGGGTCGCGCAGGCAGCCGATGCCCTTGAGGTAACATTTGCCCAGCTGGTAGAGCGCGTCGGTGTCGCCCGCGCGCGCCGCGACGTCGAAGAGCTCGACGGCGCGCTCGTAGTTGCGGGCTTGCCCCCTCCCGCGCATCAGGCGATGGGCGAGGCGCATGCAGGCGGCCGTGTCGCTCGGGGCGGGCTCGGTCGCCACAGGGCAGCTCTCCGGCGCGGGGACGGCAGTCTCGGCCGCCGCATCGGGCCGCAGCTCCGGCGAGGGGACGGCAAAGTCGGGTCGGTCGGGTGCGGGACTCATGCGGCGCCGGGGGTTGCGGGGTTATCGGGCAAGGGAGCGGCCGTCGGCACGGGGGCGAGGGGTTCGGCACCGGGCACGCGGAGGTGCTCGATGTAATCGGTGATGCCGTTGAGAATCATTTGCACGGCGATGAGCACGAGGATCATGCCCATGAGGCGCGTCACCGAGAGGATGCCCTTGTCGCCGATGCGGTTGAGGATGCTGTTCGAGAAGTAGAGAATCACGCTCTGGATCAGCCAGGCGAGCACCAGCGAGATGAAGCCTTCGATGTGGTCGTTGACGGTGACGCACATGGAGGCTTTCATCATGATGATGGAGATGGCCGCCGGCCCGACGATGAGCGGCACGACGAGCGGCACGATGAAGGGCTCGGAGCTCACGCTCTCATCGCTGTGCGTGCCCATGACGTTGACGGAGGGGAAGACCAGCCCGATGGCGATGAGGAAGAGCATGATGCCGCCCGTGAGGTTCAGCGAACTGAGGCTGATGCCCAGCAGGCCGAGGATGTAGCTGCCGACGCAGGAGACGACCAGCAGCAACAGCAGCACGAAGAAGAGCTCGCGCAACAACACGAAACGCCTCCGCGAGGGCTCCACCTGCTGCAGCAGGCTGCGCACGAAGGGGGCGTTGCCGAGGGGGTCAAAGACGATGACGAGCGTGAGGGCTTGCGCGAGGATGAGTTCCCAGTCCATGAAGGCAGAAAGGGCGGAGCGGGCAGGAGCGGCGGTGTCTTGCCGCGCCGCCCGCCGGGGTCAGAATTCTTTGCGGTTGAAAATCCAGGTGGCGACGAAGAGATGCAGCAGCATGTAGCCGCAGGCCATGAGGGCCAGCTGTCCGAGCATCGCCGCGCCGGCGGCGTTTCCCGTCGCGGCGGCGTCGCCGAGGCAGAAGATGCTGAAGTCGGGCAGCAGGACGACCAAGGCGTTGAGAGCCAAGCGCAGCAGAGGGCCCGTGCCCGTGCCGCCGTCGTGCAGGAGGCTGAAGAGCTGCTGCTGGAAGGAGCCGATGAAGTAGGCTCCGAAGGCGAAAATCATGCTCACGATGGTGCCGCTGGTGAAGCAGGAGAAGAGCAGGGTGAGGCTGGTGAGCACGGCGGTGCCCAGCGCCATGGCGATGATGCCCTGATGCAGGGCGCCGTAGCCGGCGGCCTCGTGCACGCGGGCGAGGATGTCGCTGATTTGTGCCGGGTCGGCGCCGCGCTCGGTCAGCGCCGCGCTGATGCGCTCGCAGAAGGCAGCCTCGCGCAGGTGGATGAGCAGGCAGAGCAGCCCGTCCATCAGCGCAAAGACGAGAAAGAGCAGCAGCAGCACCCCCGCGAGTTTGCCGAGCAGGTAGTCAAAGCGCGGCACCGGCTTGCAGAGGATGGTGTAGAGGATGCGATCTTCGCTGTCCCGCGGGATGAGCAGGGAGGTGGCGGCGACGCTGAAGACGAGCCCGAAGAGCTGCATGCAACCCAGCCCCGTGCTCTTGAGCAGCTGCAGCTGGTCGATGCCTTGGTACTCGACGGAGACGGCCTCTTGGTAGGGCAGAAATTGCAGCCCCAGCATCAGCAGAGCCAGCGCCGCGACGACGAGAAAAATCCTCATGCGCAGCAGCTGCACGAGCGTGACTCCCGCCACGGCCGCCGCGCGCGCCGGAATGCCCGCCATCTGCCTCAGAATGCCGCCCATGCGCCTTTCTCCGTCGATGTCTTTTCCGCTGATTCTTCTCCGCCCGGTTTTTTTCCGTTCGATCTTGCCGCCCGGTTTTTCCGTTCGGTTTTTTCGTTCGGTTTTTTCGTTCGGTTTTTTTCCGCCCGGTTCTCTCCCTTCGCTCCGACTGCTCCGTTCGATTCGCCATCTCCCGTCCGCTCCGCCTTCTCCCGCACGCACCGTACGCATCGTCGGCGCCGATCACTCACAAGGAGGGGGAGAATCACGCAGCCCGAGCAGCGTCAGCGGCGCGGAGCGTGCTCGCCTTCGTCGATGAGCTTCCAGAACGAACGCGAACCGCCGAGCTTCTGGTCCTCGGAGCCGCCGATGCTCGAGCGGAAGAGGAAATCCTTGAGGGAATTGGCGTGCAGGACGCGCTGCACGATGACCTTGTCGCCGTCCTCCACGGTGAAATAGATGCGGTAGTCCTTGGAGCGGAATCGGTAGATTTTGCGGCCGTCGCGCTCGACCAGGCCGAAGCGTGCGTCGTCGGTAATGTGGCTGAGGGTGTTCTCGTCAACTTGGAAAGACGAGATAAGCTCAAGCTGATCCAAGGTGGGGATGGCAGAGACTTCTGCCGCGCTGATATCATTGAAGACAATCTGGTGCACGTACTGATTTTAAGAAACCGAGCGGCTCTTGGCAAGCCAAATTCGCGCCTTACTCCTTTTTCACGGCGCGGCGGCGCAGCGCCTCAGTAGTTGGTCAGCTTGCCGGGGTGCTCGCGGCGCCCGCGTTTGATGTTCTTCTGCATGAGCTCGTACTGGCGGCTGCCGACGGCCTTCTCATCGGTAGAGGAAACCTGAACGCCGTCTCGGCCTCGCACGGAAAACCAGTACTCGCAGGGGTAGCCGTGCTCTTCGGGAAAGCTTCCCCCCAAGAGGCTGCAGAGCTCCGGCTGATCCTGCCAGCGCTCTTCGTCTAGGGTGCGGGCATCGGGCTCGAAGCTGAGGCGCCCGTTGTGCGCCCGGGCGTCAAGCACGACGGCCCGTGGCCACGGAGTGTCCGCTGCCGCAATGTAGACGCAGTTGTGCTCGTTGTATTTTCCCTTGTCGCGCACGCAGCAGCCGAGGCGATAAAAGCTGAGTTTGAGGCGCCGAAGCTCGCGGAAGAGGTCGTGCTGATAGTGCCAACAGAGCCCGCGCGAATACAGCCCGGTGTTGATGAGGACATTGCCCGCCCAGCCGGAGAGGCACACGCCGTTGAGGCGCGAGATGCCCGCCGAGGCGCGGAAGGCCGTATCGGCCAGTCGGCGGGCCTCGGTGCGGGCGGCTTCCGGCTCGCGCTCTTCGGGCGGCAGCAGAGCCGGCAAGGCGGCTTCGAGGGCTTCGCGCCGGGCAACGCTCTCGTCGCTTTCAAGTGATTGTTCGGAGGGCGGGCCGACTCGCTGTTGCAGCGGCACCAGACTCGCCGGCACCGAGAGGCAGGCCAACAGAGGAGGGAGGATCAGTGACATGGCTCAGCTTTCACCGCGCCGCGCCGCGCCGCGCCCTTGCGCTCCGAGCGGCTCGTGCGGCTCGTGCGGCTCGTGCGGCCCGAGCGCGCGCGTTCAGTAATTGGTCGGCTTGCCGGGGTGCTCGATTTGCCCGCGCCGGATGTTCTCAATCATGCGCAGGTACTGCGGTGCCGAGACGACGCGCGGGTCAAAGTTGTACATGTACTTCTGGTACTTGATGCGCACGCTCAGCCAAGATTCGGTGGGCACCTTGTGCCCCTCGGGGTAGGCCCAGGTGAGCAGTTCGGTCGTCTCGGGCAAGTCCTTCCAGCGCGTGAGATCGAGCGTGTTCGCATGGTCGACGGTGAGGCGGCCGTTTTTTCGCCAAGCATCGAGCATGACGGCATCCGGCCAGAAGCTGCCCTTGGCGGCGATGTAGACGCAGTTGTGCTCGGAGCCTTCGCTGCGGTCGCGCACGCAGCAGCCGAGCTTGAAGTATTGGAGCGGGCGGCGGCGCAACTCGCGGAAGAGGTCGTGCTGGTAGTGCCAGCAGAGCCCGCGCTCTTTCACGCCCCAGTTGACGAGGATGTTGCCCATCCACCCCGGAAGATACAGGTCGTTGACGCGAGCAATGCCGGCGCTGGCTTTGTAGGCGGTGTCGGCCAGCCAGCGAGCCTCGGCGCGGGCCTCGGGGATGCTTTGTTCATCGGCGGGCAACAGGGCGATGAGGTCGTCGGTGAGCGTGTTGCGCCGCTCCGTCACGAGCTTCGTGCTCGGGTAGTCGGGCGGGGGCGGGTTGCAGGAGCCGAGCAGCAGAACACTGCCCAGCAGGGGCATGAGGGCGCGGCAAATCAAGGAGGTCGAGGCGGTTTTGGCCATGGAGAGGTGAGTGGTCGTATCGAAGAAGGCAGGCGGGCAGGAGCCGACGCCGCCGCACGTCGCCCATCATAACAATGTTTTTTCCTCTGTCAAGTTCAAAAACGCGTCACGCCGGGCTACGGCCGAGCCGCTTTGCGTTTGCCAAGCGGCTCGGGCTGTGCTAGCATGGGGCGCATGGCAGTACGCAGTTTCACCGCAACGATGGCGGCAGCTCTCGGGCTGGATGAGCAGGATGTGATTCCCTACGGCCGCGACAGGGCGAAGGTGAGTTTCAAGGTTCTTCGCAAGCGTCCGCTCAAGGGGCGTTTGATTTTGGTCAGTGCGCTGACGCCCACGCCCGCCGGCGAGGGCAAGACGACGGTGTCGATCGGCTTGGCGCAGGGGCTGAAGGCTGAGGGCAAAAGCGTGTGTCTCGCGTTGCGCGAGCCGTCGATGGGTCCGGTCTTCGGGCGCAAGGGCGGCGCGTCGGGCGGCGGGCGCTCGTGTCTGACGCCGGGCGACAGCATCAATTTGTGTTTCAACGGTGATTTTCAGGCTATCACGGCGGCGAACAATCTGCTGGCGGCGGTGATTGACAATGCGCTGTTTTACGGCACGACGCGCCTCGACCAGAACAAGGTGACCTGGAAGCGCGTGATGGATATGAATGATCGCTCGCTGCGCCACATCATTATCGGGCTCGATCGCAACGGAGTCACCCGCGAGGATGCATTCAATATCACGCCGGCCTCTGAGATCATGGCCTGCTTCTGCTTGGCGGAGGATCCGGAGGATTTGCGCCGCCGCCTCGACAATATCGTGGTGGGCTTCACGCGCGATGACGAGGCAGTCTACGCCCGCGAGTTCGGCGTGACGGATGCGATGCTGGCCATCATGCGCGAGGCGATCAACCCGAATCTCGTGCAGAGCCTCGAGGGCGTGCCGGCCTTTGTGCACGGCGGACCTTTCGCCAATATCGCCCACGGTTGCAATTCGGTTATCGCGACGAAGATGGCGCTGGCCTGCGCCGATTACGCGGTGACGGAGGCGGGCTTCGCCTTTGATTTGGGGGCGGAGAAGTTTTTGGATATCAAGTGCCGATGCAGCGGTCTGGCGCCGGATGCGGTGGTGATTGTCGCGACGATCCGCGCGCTGAAGATGCACGGCGGGGTGGCGGCGGCGGATCTCGCTGCGGCGAACCCGGAGGCGGTGCGCGCCGGTTTGCCGAATCTCGAGGCGCATCTCGAGGCGGCTCGCCTCTTCGGGCGCCCGGTGACGGTGGCCATCAATCTCTTTGAGGCCTTCGACAGTGAGGAGGAGCTTGACGTGGTGCGCGCGTTCTGCCGCGAGCAGGGTGTGCGCTGCGCGGTGGCCAATGTGTTCGGCGCCGGCGGCGAGGGTTCTCGCGAGCTGGCGCGCGAGGTGCTGGCGAGTCTCGAGGAGCCGACGGAGCCCTTCCGCTGCCTCTATGAGCTGGATATGCCCATCGAGGAGCGCATGCGCTGCATCGCGCGCTGCATGTACGGCGCCGATGACGTGGTGCTGACGCCCAAGGCGCTCAGGACGCTCTCGCGGCTGGAGAAGAACGGCCTGACGCATCTGCCCGTCTGTATGGCCAAGACGCAGAATTCGCTCTCGGACAACCCGAAGCTCATGGGGCGCCCGCGCGGCTTTACGGTGACGGTGCGCGATTTTGAGATTGCCAACGGCGCGGGTTTCCTCGTGGCGCTCTGCGGCGATATCATGCGTATGCCGGGTTTGCCGAAGCAGCCGGCGGCCTGCGATTTCCGCGTCGATGCCGAGGGCCGCATCAGCGGTATGAAGGGCTGAGCGAAGCCCTGTCCCGCTCGTGCCCGCAAGCCGGAGACGGCAGATGACAACACGAACAGCCCCTCGGTGCCGCTGAGACGCCGAGGGGCTGCCTTTACCAAGGGGCTGTTCGTGCCGAGGGGCTGTCTTTACCGAGAGGCTGTCCTTGTCGCTCGGAGCCGGATGCCCGCGCTTCTCTGCGGCCCTGCCCTTCGGCCGCTTCGGGCGGGCTGGAGAGGGCTTCGGCTTCAGCGGGCGAGCACGCCGGGGATGCCGCTGTTGCCGCAGGCGGACATGGGCCGTACGGCGATGCGGTCGATGCGCGAGGAAACGACGCTCGGCAGCATGATGCTCTTGACGTTGCCGGGCAGCACGCAGTAAGTGAACCAGCGGCCGCGGCTGCCGAGCTGGATGACCCACTTGCGCGCGCTGCTGTCAGCCGGGCGCCAGCTCAGGCGGCAGCCGCCGCGGGCGTCCTGCGCCGCCACGGACGGTCGACCCGGGCGCGCCGTGCCGCACCAAGGCATGGCCGGCGGTATGGCCAGGCCGGTGTAGTAGCGCGCAAGCTCGCTCTGCACGCCGCCGCGGTTGCCGGCCAGAGAGCGCCAACTCCAGAAGAGCTGGCCCGAGCTCTGCCGCGCCAGTTTGCGCGTGGCGGCGATCTGTGCGCCGATTTCAGCAGCGGTGCGGCCGGGGTCCTCCTTGCTCTTGATGCGCACGGAGGCGATGCCGGGCCAGACGGGGCGGGCGGGGTTGATGCTGCTCCACCACTGCATCAGCGCCGTGAAGCTCTGCTTGCCCGAGATGCGCCAGTAGAGCTGCGGCGAGAGGTAGTCGACCCAGCCTTTTTGCAGCCAGAGACGGGCGTCGCAGGCGAGGTGCTCGTAGGCGTTGACTTGGGCTTCGACGCCGCGCGGGTAGCCGGGCTGCCAGATGCCGAAGGGGCTGATGCCGACGCGCACCCAGGGTTTGGCGTCTTTGACTTCGCTGTAGAGGGTCGAGACGAAGCTGTTGATGGCGGCGCGGCGCTGGGCGGGTGTCTTGCCGTCGGCGATGTTGTGGTTGGGCGGGTAGGGGTAAAAGTAGTCGTCGAGGTGCACGCCGTCGATGTCATAGCGGCGCACGACGTCGAGGATGACGCGCAGGACGTGCTGCCGGGCGTCGGAGGACGAGGGGTCGAGAATCATGGTGCTGCCGGCCTTGCGCAGCAGGTCGCGCCGCTTGAGCGAGATGTGGCCCTTCCCGACGGGGCGCCCGCTGATGGTCGCGCGGAAGGGGTTAAACCAGGCGTGCACTTCAATGCCGCGCTTGTGCGCTTCAGCCACGGCGAAGGCCAGCGGGTCGTAGCCGGGGTTGACGCCGGCGCCCGAGAGCCAGGCGCTCCAAGGTTCGTAGCGCGAGTTGTAAAGGGCGTCGCCGTTGGGGCGGACTTGCAGGATGATGGCGTTGAGCCGCAGTTTGCGCGCCTGCTCGATGATGCTGAGCAGTTCGGCCCTCTGCTGCGCCGCCGAAAGTCCGGCGCGCGAGGGCCAGTCGAGGTTGTAGACGGTGGCGACCCAAGCGGCGCGGAATTCGCGCGCGGGTTCGGGTGCATTCTCATGGACCTGTTGCCAGGCTTGAGCCGGCGCCCCGAGGCAGAGGCAGACGATTAGTGCAAGTGCAAGAAAACGCTTCATCTCCGCCAGCATAGTCCTCTTGCGCCGCTTTGGCAAGCCGCAACCGCCGCGATGACGAAAGTCGGCGGCGGAATCACGCCGCCCCGGGCGGGCGGACAGGGTCGCGCGAGCCGATGGGGCGGGTGCCCCGCGCGGGACGGCGCGGGGCGGCGGCGCTTCTTCCCGGCGCATCCGCCGGGTCGCCGCAGGGGTACGCCTCAAGAGACGCTTCAGAGTGGGGTTGAGCCGCCTGAGGGAGCCGCCTCAGGGGCCACCGCCGGGCTGACGGCAACGGCCGGGTGCGGCGGCCTGCTCCCTCAATCCGCGCTGCTGCGGCTGCGGCAGGCAGCGCCGACGGGCAGGCCGTCGCCGGGCGCTTCGCTCGGTCGGGGGAGCATGCCGAGGTCATCGGGTCGCACCTTGTAGTGGGCAACGAGGTGCAGCAGGTAGCGCCCCCAAGCATGCGGGGCACAAAGGTTTCGCAGCCCGACGAAGAGCAGGGCGAGCAGCGAGAAGAGAATCAGCGGCAGGCAGAGCAAAAAGACCTCGGATTGCTCCAGCAAATCGGGCACGCCGAACCAGTAGATGATTTCATGCGTGGCGAAGGTGAGGAAGGTCACGGGCGCAAAGAGCAGCGCGAAGCGAGCCAGCGCCGGGAGGCGCAGTTCGAGGTAGCGGGCGAGCTGGTAGAAGATGCAGAAGCTGATGAGCGACACGATGAGGGGTTTCGATTTGAGATCCGCCGCCTCCGGGGGCAAATACTCCGAACCGATATAGATACCGACGGCCGTCACGACGAGGTAGAGCAGAATCAGCGGCAGGGAGCTGAAGCTGAGCATGCGCGCACGCGCTTCCTTGCCGAAGGAGCCCAAGTAGCAGCCGAAGCAGAAGAGCGTGATGGCGTAGGGAGCACAAAAGACCTCGAAATCGGGGCGGAAGTAGGGCTCAAAGACGGGGAGCAGCGACATCATGACGGCGAGCGGCACCAGATACTTCGCGGCGCGGCAGAGCAGGGGCGAGAGCAGGAAGAGCAGCGTGAGATCCCGCATGAACCACAGCGGCGTGTTGGCGGGGTGCGAGGGGAGCGCATCGCCGAGAGAGAGGCCGGGCAGCAGGATGCGGGTGACGCCGAAGAGGTCGGCAAGGCTGTGGCCGATGACGCAGCTGTTGCCGTTGTACCAAGCGACGGCGATGAAGATGAGATTCCAGAGGACAAAGGGCGCAAAGCACCACCAAGCGTTGTTGATCGCCTTGCGCCAGCTGATGCGCCGGCAGGCAAAGAAGCCTGCGAGCACGAAGAAGATGCCGCTCATGTGGCCGAAGATCTCAACGGGAATGGAGCGCAGCTCTTCGATGAGGGGTGAATCGAGCGAGAAGTACAGATGTTCGTACATCACCGCCAGGGCTGCCAGAATGCGCATGATGTCCACCGCGGCAATGCGGTTTTTGGTGCTGTGGGACAAGTCGGGCATGGGTACCGGGTTGTTCATGATGCTGCCGAGGATGGGGGTGAATCAGGCTGTGTGCGGCGTCTTGCGCTTGGCTCCCCGCCGTCCGGATGTCAGGCCGACAGTGGCCGCAACGGGGATGAGCGCTTGTAACAAAGTGCGGCACTTTTGTCAAGCGCAAGCCGAGGTTAAAAGCGCAAGCGGGGCTTAAAGGGGGTTAAAAGCGCAAGCCGGGTTAAATTCGGCACGGCGTGGCGCAGGCGGAGTGTCAGACAGTCGAGAGGCGCAATCCGCCGCGCACGCCGGAGAGGGCAGAGCGGCTGTGTTACACTTGTGTTACGGCTTTGAGATGCCCGGCTTGGCCGCGGGTTCCGAGGCGCCGGATGCTTGCTCGAAGTCGTCGGGGCGAGCCTTGTAGTGGGCAACGAGGTGCAGCAGGTAGCGCCCCGCCGCCGAGCGCACCATCACGGGCTTGAGCCAAGTGAAGAGCAGCGCCAGCGCCGCAAAAATGAGCAGCGGCAGGCAGAGACAGAAGATGAGGGATTGGCGCAGGACCTCCGGCAGCGAGGTGTAAACTATCATGTGCGTGGCGAAGGTCAGGAAGGTCACCGGGGCATAGCGCAGCGCAAAATCGGCCACGCGCGGCAGATGGACTTCGATGATGCGGCAGAGCTGATAAAAAATACCAAAGCCGATAATCGAAGCGACCAGCGGTTTTCTCGTGATGGCGGGAAGATACTCCCGATACCAGAAGATGACCATGCACAAGATGATGTAAAACACAACGAGCGGCAGCGAATAAAACTTCAACATGCGCGTCCGCTCCTCCTTGCCGAACGTTCCCAACCAGCAACCAAAGCAGAACAGAGACAGGCTGTAGGGAGAACAGAAGACCCCGCAGTCATGGCTAAACCAGTACGCCGCTTCGGGCATGAGGGAGATCATCACCATAGCCAGCAACAGATACGTTGCATACCTGCAAAGTATGGGTGATAACAAGAAAAGCAATACCAGATCTCTCATGAACCAGAGCGGCCCGTTGGCAGGAACGGAAGAAGAGGCCCATCCCCATTCGCTCGGGGCCAGAATGCCGGTGACGCCGAACAGGCGGGCCGGATTTGACCAATCAACGTAAGCTCCGTTGACGACGATGTCGATCCCGAGATAGATGAGATTCCACAACACGAAGGGCGCAAAACACCACCAAGCATTGTTGATCGCCTTGCGCCAGGTAATGCGCCTGCAAGCAAAGAAGCCGGCAAGCACAAAGAAAATACTGCTCACATCCCATAACCCGATGGACATCATGACGCATTTGTGCGGAAACCAAAAAACACTCTTGATGAAATGCTCATACATGACGACAAATGCCGCTAATATACGCATGATGTCCACCGCGGCAATGCGGTTTTTGGTGCTGTAGGAGGCATCGGGTAGGACGGAGGGAGAGGCCATGGTGAGAAAATCGCGCTGTTGAGCTCATCGCCCTGCCTCGGCACGGGCCGAAAGCACTTGGACAGGACAAACAAAGTGCGGGTATTATAAGCATCCGGCTTTTCATGTCAAGCCGCAGCTCCTGATTCTCTCCCGAATCGGGCGCGGAGGCGGCAAAAGAGTCGCGCAAGCCCCCTGCCCCATGCGGCTTCACTGCGGCCTGCGTGCCTGCGGGCGCTCGCGCGGAGAAACGACGGCGCCGCCGCCTGAACCTGTCAGGCGGCGGCGCGGTGCCAATCCTGTGCGGCGCGCGCGGCAGGACGAGCCCTGCCGCAGCGTCAGCCGCAGGACGCAGCGGCCGATGTGGCGTGGAATTCTTGGATGGTGCAGACCGTCGTCACCTTGTTCTTGTTGTGCAGGATGGCGGCGGCGCAGGCCTTCGCGCTCGAAAGGTCGGTGCAGTACGAGATGTTGTTGTTGACGGCGGCGGCGCGGATGGCCACCTCGTCCTCTCGCGCGTCGTGCGAGCCCGGGGTGTTGATGACGAAGACGATGTCTCCGTTTTTGATGCGGTCGACGATGTGCGGGCGGTGGCCTTCGAGCACCTTGTAGGCGCGTTCGCAGCCGATGCCGTGGGCCTGCAGGTGCTGCATGGTGCCCTTGGTGGCGCAGATGCTGAAGCCGGCGCTGGCGATGTCCCTCGCGATCTCCGTGACCATCTCCTTGTCGCGGTCGTTGACCGAGATGAACACGAGACCCTTGTCGGGCAGCGGGTTGAAAGCCGAGATCTGGCTCTTCATGTAGGCGATCTCCGGGTCGCGATCAATGCCCATGACTTCGCCCGTCGAGTGCATCTCCGGCCCGAGCACGACGTCGATGCCCGGGAAGCGGTTCCAGGGGAAGACGGCTTCCTTGACGGTGTAGTAGGGCGGGACGACCTCTTTGGTGAAGCCGAGCTGCTTGAGCGTCAGGCCGCTCATGACCTTGGCGGCGAGCTTGGCCAGCGGCACGCCGATGGACTTCGAGACGAAGGGCACGGTGCGCGAGGCGCGCGGGTTGACTTCGATGACGTAGAGCTGCTCGTCCTTGATGGCGAACTGGCAGTTCATGAGGCCCTTGACGTTGAGACGCGCGGCGAGCTCTTTGGCGGCACGCATCATTTCGGCGTGCATCGCGGGCGAGACGCGGTTGGGCGGAATCATGCAGGCGGAGTCGCCGGAGTGAATGCCGGCGGGTTCGACGTGCTGCATGATGGCGCCCACGACGCTGGTTTCACCGTCGGCAATGACGTCGACGTCGATTTCCATCGCGTGCTGCAGGAAGCGGTCGACGAGCACGGGGCGCTCCGGCGAGGCGTCGACGGCTTCGCGCATGTAGGTGCGCAGCTCCTGCTCGTCGTAGACGATCATCATGGCGCGGCCGCCGAGCACGAAGGACGGGCGCACCAGCACGGGGAAGCCGATGCGGTGCGCGACCTGCACGGCCTCTTCCTCGTTCGTCGCGGTGCCGGCTTCCGCCTGTTTCAGGCCGATTTCATCCAGCAGGGCCGAGAAGTATTTGCGGTCTTCCGCCAGCTCGATCGAGCGCGGGCTGGTGCCGATGATGGGCACGCCGTGCGCCTGCAGGGCGGCGGCGAGGTTGAGCGGGGTCTGGCCGCCGAACTGCACGATGACGCCGTCGGGTTTCTCCTGCTCGCAGATGTTGAGCACGTCCTCGAGCGTCAGCGGCTCGAAGTAGAGCTTGTCCGAGGTGTCGTAGTCGGTCGAAACGGTCTCGGGGTTCGAGTTGACCATGATGGTCTCGTAGCCGAGCTCCTTGAGGGCGAAGGAGGCGTGCACGCAGCAGTAGTCGAACTCGATGCCCTGGCCGATGCGGTTCGGGCCTCCGCCGAGAATCACGATCTTCTTGCGATCGTTCGGGCGCGCTTCGTTCTCGTCGCCGTAGGTCGAGTAGTAGTAGGGGGTGTAGGCTTCAAACTCGGCCGCGCAGGTGTCGACGAGGCGGTAGGTCGGGATGATGCCCTTGGCCTTGCGCTCGGCGCGCACGTCATCTTCGCTGCAGCCGCGAGCCAGAGCGATCTGGCGATCCGAGAAGCCCAGCTTCTTGGCCTCGCGCAGGTCGAGCTCGGCGAGCTTCATGCCGGCCTCGGCGAGCTGCTGAAGCTGGTCGAGGAACCAGGGGTCGATCTGGGTGAGATCCTGCACTTCTTCGAGCGTGAAGCCGTGGGTGAATGCCGTCTGAATCCAGAAGATGCGCTCGGCGTTGGGCACGGCGAGCTTGGTGCAGATTTCGTTGCGCGTCGGGTTCTTGGGCTCTTTGGCGTCGAAGCCGAAGCCCCAGCGGCCGGTCTCCAGCGAGCGGAGCGCCTTCTGGAGCGACTCCTTGAAGGTGCGGCCGATGCTCATGACTTCTCCCACCGACTTCATCGAGGTGGTCAGGCGCTCGTCGGCTTTCTTGAACTTCTCGAAGGTGAAGCGCGGCACTTTCGTGACGACGTAGTCGATCGAGGGCTCGAAGGAGGCGGGCGTCTCGCGGGTGATGTCGTTCTTGAGCTCGTCGAGCGTGTAGCCGACGGCGAGTTTGGCGGCGAGCTTGGCGATCGGGAAGCCGGTGGCCTTGGAGGCGAGGGCTGAGGAGCGGCTCACGCGCGGGTTCATCTCAATGACGATCATGCGGCCGGTCTTCGGGTCGAGGGCGAACTGAATGTTGCTGCCACCCGTCTCGACGCCGATTTCGCGGATGACGGCGAAGGAGGCGTCGCGCATGATCTGGTATTCGCGATCGGTGAGGGTCTGAATGGGTGCGACGGTGATGGAGTCGCCGGTGTGCACGCCCATGGGGTCGAGGTTTTCAATCGAGCAGACCACCACGCAGTTGTCCTTGCGGTCGCGCATCACCTCCATCTCAAACTCCTTCCAGCCCAGCAGCGACTCTTCGATGAGCACCTCGGTCACCGGAGAGAGATCGAGGCCGCGCGCCACGATTTCCTCAAACTCGGCTTTGTTGTAGGCGATGCCGCCGCCCGTGCCGCCCAGCGTGAAGGCCGGGCGGATGATCATCGGGTAGCCGCCGATGACGTTGCGAGCCACTTCCCAAGCCTCCGTCATGTTGTGGGCGGTGCCCGAGGCGGGCACGTCGAGCCCGATGCGGATCATGGCGTCCTTGAAGCGCTGGCGGTCTTCGCCCTTGTCGATGGCATCGGCGTTGGCGCCGATCATGCGGACGCCGTAGCGGGCGAGCACGCCCTTGCGGTGCAGCTCCATGGCGCAGTTGAGAGCCGTCTGGCCGCCCAGCGTCGGCAGCAGGGCATCGGGCTTCTCGCGGGCGATGATTTTCTCGACATACTCCGGCGTGATCGGCTCGATGTAGGTGCGGGGAGCCGTCTCGGGATCCGTCATGATGGTGGCGGGATTGGAGTTGACGAGCACAACTTCGTAACCCTCCTCACGCAGGGCTTTGCAGGCCTGACTTCCGGAATAATCGAACTCACAGCCCTGGCCGATCACGATGGGGCCCGAGCCGATGACGAGAATCTTCTTGATGGAGGTGTCTTTGGGCATGGTTCTGTGTAAACTTGCAGATGTATGCCACAGTCCGATGAAAAAATCAAGTCAAATATGCTGACCGGGAAAAATCAAGACTGCTTCGCCGCCGATCAGAGAGACTCATCCCCTGCACCGCCTCGCGATGCCCGCCGCCGCTCGCAGCCGTCAGCCGACACCCAAGCACCCGCTCAGCGACCCGTCAAACGGTTGCCCGACGACCCGCCCTACCACCCTCCCGACGGCTGCCCTGCCACCCGTCAAGCACCCGCCGGACGGCCGCCCAAGCACCCGCCGGGCGGCCGTCCGGCGCTCCGCTGCCCGCCTGCGGATAGGGGGTGATGTTCATATTAAGCTGGACTTAACTCAAGAATTCTGCTATTCTGCCTGCGTCTATGCGTTACAAGAGTCTCACTCCGGAAGAGGCGGCTGCCTTGATTCAGCACGGTGATTGCATCGGGATGAGCGGCTTCACGAATGCCGGTGCGCCGAAGTTGATGCCGACGGCGATTGCGCGCCGCGCTCAGGCGGAGCACGAAGCCGGTCGCCCGTTTCGCCTGACGGTGATGACGGGGGCGAGCACGAGCTATCTGGTGGACGGCGTGCTGGCCGAGGCTCACGCGGTGGAGCGCTTCATGCCCTATCAGGCCAGCAAGGAGATGCGCCAAGCGGTGAATGCGGGCGAGGTGCAGTACATCGACTGCCACGTGTCGCTCATGGCGCAGGATATGCGCTACGGCCACCTGCCGCGCATCTCGACGGCCATCATCGAGGTCTGCGACGTGACGGATGAGGGCGAGCTGACGCTGACGGCCAGCGGCGGCAATTCGCCGACCTTCTGCATGTTGGCCGATCGCATTATTTTGGAGCTCAACACCTACCACCGCCCCGAGATCCGCGAGATTCACGATATTTACGTGCCGAAGGACCCGCCCCACCGCGGCGAGATTGCGGTCTATGCGGCTGATTCGCACGTGGGCACGAAGACGCTGCGCGTCGATCCGGCGAAGATCGCGGGGGTGATTCACACGCACCGTCCCGACGGCATCCCGGAGTTCAAGCCTTCGACGGGAGCGACGGATATCATCGGCGACCGCATCGCGAACTTTTTGGCTGAGGAGTACCGCCTCGGCCGCATCCCCGAGGGCTTTTTGCCGATTCAGAGCGGCGTGGGCAATGTGGCCAATGCCGTGCTGACGGCGCTGGCGCGCAACAAGGGGATTCCGGATTTCAAGATGTATACGGAGGTGATTCAGGATTCGGCCATTGAGCTGCTGCGGCAGGGCCGCTGCAAGTTCGCCTCCGGCTGCTCGCTTTCGGTGTCGGACAAGGTTCTGGAGGAGATTTACGCCCATTTCGATTTTTACAAGGACAAGCTGCTGCTGCGCCCGCAGGAGGTGACGAACAACCCGGAGATGGCGCGCAACATCGGTCTGATTTGCACGAATACGGCGATCGAGGTTGATCTTTTCGGCAATGTGAACTCGTCCCATCTGTTCGGCACGACCATCATGAACGGCATCGGCGGCTCGGGCGACTTTGCCCGCGCGGCGGCTTACACGATTTTCATGTGCCCGTCGACGGCCAAGGGCGGCACGATTTCTTCGATCGTGCCGATGGTGAGCCACACCGACCACACGGAGCACGACGTCGCCATCGTGGTGACCGAGCAGGGCGTGGCCGATTTGCGCGGCCGCTCGCCCCGTGAACGCGCCGAACTCATCATCGAGAACTGCGCTCACCCCGATTACCGCCCGCTGCTGCGCCGCTACCTCGCCCTCACGCCCAAGGGGCATACGCCGCACTGCCTCCGCAAGGCTTTCGAGATGCACACGGCCTACCTCGAGAAGGGGGATATGCGCCTGGCTGAGTTCTGATTGGCCGCGCTCGGCACGCCCTGCGCGGACGCACTTTCTGCTTGCGGGGGGCGGGGCTTTCATGTAGAATGCGCCTGTGAGTTATCAGGTCTTTGCCAGAAAATACCGCCCTCGCACTTTCAGCGACGTATTGGGGCAGGATCACGTCGTGCGCACGCTCTGCAACGCGATCGAGCAGAAGCGCCTGGCTCACGCCTACCTCTTTGTCGGTCCCCGCGGCACGGGCAAGACGTCGACGGCTCGCATTTTCGCCAAGGCTCTCAACTGCACGGGCGGTCCCCGGGTCGATTTCGACCCCGATGAGGACGTCTGCGTCGAGATTGCCGAGGGGCGCAGCCTCGATGTGCTCGAGATTGACGGCGCTTCCAACCGCGGTATCGACAACATCCGCGACCTGCGCGAGAACGTGCAGTTTGCGCCCGCGCGCGGCCAGTACCGCATCATCTACATCGACGAGGTGCACATGCTGACCAAGGAGTCCTTCAACGCTCTGCTCAAGACGCTCGAAGAGCCGCCCTCGCACGTGATGTTCATTTTCGCGACGACGGAGCCGCACAAGATTCTGCCGACGATTCTCTCGCGCTGCCAGCGCTTTGATCTGCGCCCGATTCCCGACGAGATCATCGCGAATCACTTGGTGGCGATCGCGGCCAAGGAGGGCGTGACGCTCGAGCCCGATGCCGCTTATTCGATTGCCCGCGTGGCCGAGGGCGGCATGCGCGACGCGCAGTCGATGCTCGATCAGTTGGTGTCCTTCTGCGGCAATCACATTGTGGGGCAGAACGTGAATGATATTTTCGGCGTGACGAGCCGCGAGACGGTGGCGCGGGCGCTGACTTTCATTCTCGATCGCCAGCTGCCGAGTCTGCTGCACTTGGTGCACGAGCTGGCTGAGGCCGGTCGCGATATGGGCCAGCTGCTCTCGGAGATCATGAGTGCCGTGCGCGAGTTGCTCATCAGCAAGGTGGCTCCGCAGGAGGCGGCCGCCGCGAGTCTGCCCGAGCCTTGGCGCTCGAAGCTCGGCGAGTTGCTGGCGCGCACGCCGGCGGACAAGATTGTGCGCCTCATGGAGGTGCTCTCTTCCGCCGAGGAGCAGATGCGCTGGAGCACCAACAAGCGCCTGCACCTCGAAATGGGGCTCATCCGCGCGGTGCATTCGCTGGCCGAGGCCAACATCAGCGACATCATCCGCGCCCTCAACGGTGCCCCCCTGCCCGAGACGCCCATCGCCACCACGCTGCTGCCCGAGCTCAGCCGCGACCTGCCGCCCGCTCCTGTTGCAGCTCCCGCATCCGTTGCGGCTCCCGCGGCTACCCCCGCTGCGGCTCCTGCGCCTGCTCCCGCTGCGGCCCCTGCGCCCGCGGCCGCTGCGACTCCCGCACCTACCCCTGCCTCGGCTCCCGCGCCCGCTCCTGTTGAGGAGGCTCCCGCGCCGTCGATGCCCGAGCCGGGCGTTTCGGAAAGCGCACCGACGGCTTCTCTGTTCCCCTCGGCGGCACCGTCCGCCGAACGCCCGGTGATCGTCGATGCGCCCATGCCGGCGGGGCTCGAGCCGATTGACGACGAAGAGCCGTTCTTCGACCAGGGGCCCTCGCTCTTCGGCGACATGCCCGAGGCGGATTTTGCTCCGCCGCCCGCAGCTGAGACGCCGATGACGCCCGAGCTCTGGGAACGCGTGCTCAGCGAGGCGCGCGACCGCTCGCGCTTCAAAGCGGGAGCCATCGGCCACACGCTCTTCATCGGCGAAGAGGACAGGCAGCTGATCATCGCCGTACACCCGGAGGACACCGACAGCCGCGACGCGCTGCTGAGCGAAGACGTGCAAGAGCTGCTCTGCGACATCGCCGAACCTCTCTGCGGGCACCGCTTCGGCATCCGCGTCGAGAAAGACGACACCATCCCCCTGCCCGAGCCGGAGCCGGAACCCGAGCCGGAGCCGGCTCCCGATGCGCCGCCGGCCCCCAAAGCCAAGGCGGCACCCAAGAAGGGCTCCGAGCCGACGACGCCCCCTGCCCCTCCCTCTCTGCGCCCGAGCGAGGAGGAGTTTTATCACGACCCGCTCATCGAAAAAGCGCTCGACGCATTTCACGCCAGACTCATCAAAAACTGACGCCCGTCGCGTCCGCTTTCCCCACGCACCCGGCAGCTACAACGCCGCAACCCCCACCATCACCACACCATGAACCTTCAAAAACTCATGAAGCAAGCCCAGGCCATGCAAGCCAACATGGCCAACGCCCAGGCACGACTCGCCGAAAAGAGCTACACGGCTGAGGCCGCCGGCGGCAAGATCAAAGTGACCGCCAACGGCACCGGCATGGTGACCGCCCTGAGCATCGACCCGTCGGTGATCGACCCGGATGACGCCGACTTCCTCCAGAGCCTGCTGCTCAAAGCCGTTCAAGAGGCACTCAACGGCGCCAAAGACCTCGCCGAGGCCGAGATGCGCAAAGTGACGGGCGGCCTCGGCTTCCCGATGTGACCACGATCATGCTTCGCTCGGCGACAGTATCAGCGGCGGTCCTTCTTGCGGCGGTCGCTTTTCCGCTGGCGGCCGACGAGGTCGACCTCGGCCTCTTCCCCGCCAAAATCGTGCCCGAACAGGTGGCGCTCGTCACCCTGCCCGAGCGCGGCACGGTGACCGATCGCGCGGCGGACGATTCTCACCTCAAGAAGGGCGACGTCATCGCCATTCTCAACAAAGAGGAGACGGCGCAAGACGAAGAGGAATTGGAGCTGAGCATCGAGCGCGAGCGGCTCAACCACCGCGATGAAATTCGCAAGCTGAAGCAGCAGCGCAAACGCGTCTGCTTCTACCTCGACCTGAACAAAGAGGAGCGCAAATACGCCACCGACCTCCTCGACGAGAACAAAGAGGAGCCCACGCACGACAGCCTCAAGGACATCGACGACCGCATCTCCCTGCTCAACCGCGAGCTCTCGAGCCTCGAACGCCGCAAACACAGCGAGTTTGACCGCAAGCATGACCCGCTCACCATCCGCATGCCCTTCGACGGCCGCCTGCAATACAACGTCACCCTGCCCGATGACCCCGACAAACCCTACGAATACACGGGCGGCAACGTGCAGAGCTTCGCGACGGTCTGCGACGACTCCTCCTTTTACATCACCGTTGCCATCAGCAGCAGCGAGCTGACAGGGCTGGATGAAAAGGCTTTCAGGGCCGAAGTCAGCCTGCCGGCCGACCGCAAGCTGGCCGCCGACTTCAGCTTCCGCCGCGTCGAGCGCTCGCCGTCCGGCTCCGACTTGCTGGTGTATTACTTCCGCCTGCCCGAGAAGGACTACGAGCAAGCTTTCCGCATGCTGGGCAGCAATGCGCGCGCACGCCTGTTCTACGACGCCGGACAAGAGACGCTGCGCGTCAGCAAGACCGAGCTCTCGACACACCCTGAGGCCGAGCAGTGCAACAGCTGGGAAGAGCTCATCGAGCGAGCCATGCCCGACTACAGCATCATCCTCATCACCGAGCGCGAAGTCGTTCTGCGCCGCCGCTGACCACCGGACATGCCGCCGACCGCCCGACAGAATGAGCTCAGCGAGGCCGAACTGCGCTGCGAGCACCTGAGATTCTCGTACGACCGCCGCCAGCCGGTCTTCGATGACTTCAACTACCGCTTCACCCGGGGCATCACCATCCTTAAAGGCTATTCGGGATCGGGCAAGACGACGCTGCTCAAGCTGCTGGCCGGCTACCTGAAGCCCGAGAGCGGGCGCATCATCACGCCGAGCGGCTGCCGCGTCACGAGCCGGCGGTACAGGCGGCGCGAGGTCTCCTACATGTTCCAGGGCATCAATCTGTTGCCGCTCATGAGCGTCGAGCGCAACCTGCACCTCGCGGCCGAAATGGCCATGATCCCCCGCCGCGAATGGGAGCCGCGCTGCCGCAGCCTGATCGAGCAACTCGGCCTCGGCGAATACCGCAAGCGCCGCGCCGACAAACTCTCCGGCGGCCAAATGCAGCGCGCCGCCCTCGCCCGCACCCTCATGAAAAATGCGCCCATCGTGCTGCTCGACGAACCGACCTCCGGGCTCGACGATGAAAACACGCGCATCATCCGCCGACTCGTGATGCAGGATGCCGCCGAGCGCATCTGCATCATCAGCACCCACGACAGCCGCCTCTTCGACCTCGGCCATGATATCCTGGATTTTGACAGTCCTGTATCTTGCTAAAGACACGCTGCATCGCTGGCTGACGCGCATCTCCAGCCCGCTGTCGCGCGTTCTCGTCGTCTTTTTTCTGACGCTCTGTGCCCTGTTCTTCTTGGGCAACTACGTCATCATCACCAAAACCGTGCACGAGCAACTCGTCAAGCAGGGCGGCAACCTCGTCATCGCCAACCTCGTGCACAACCGCGAGCACCCCTGCTCCCTGCCCTCGCGGCGCGAGATGCGCGAGAAACTCGGCGTCGACTCCTGGTGCATCAACAGCCAAGGCAGCGCCACGCTGCCCAACCGCAGAAACTGCGGCATCTACAGCTACGACTTCTCCCGCAGCTCGCAGTTTGCCCCCCTGCTCAGCCCGAACGGCGGCCCCGTGCTGCTCACCGGCACCCAAGAGCCCAAAGTACCGCCGGGCCCCTGCACGCTCACCTTCAACATCGGCGGAGAGCCGGTGCAGCGAGACATCATGGTGCGCTGCCTGCCGGATGAGCACCCGCTGCTGCGCCTGCTTGCCGGCGGCGGTGTCATCGTACCGCCCGACAGCATGCCGGACGCCGCCTCCTACGGCGGCATGAGCTCGATGATTGTCATCATCCCCGATCTGAAGAGCGCCGCCGACATCGCCCGCGTCGAACACTTCCTCGACCGCTACATGAAGCTCGAAGGCGGCAACGGCAACATCATCTCGGCAGCCCCCATCATCGCGAGGCTCGACCGCATCATGAGCAACCAAGCGCAGTGCCGCTTCGGCTTCTGCGCCGGCATCACCGTCATCGTAGGCATCCTGCTGACGGCGCTGGCCGGCATGGAGTATCGGCAAAACGAATACGTCTACACGCTCATGAAGAGCTTCGGCATCCACCCCCTGATGCTGGTCGGAGCCTACCTCATCGAGAACACCCTGCTGGTGCTCAGCGCCTTCGCAGCCGCCCTGCTCGTGTTCCTGCGCGTGCAACACATCATCATCAGCCAGTTTTTCAAGATTGAGAGCGACGGGCTCAGCCTCGCTGAAATCAGGCCGGAAATCGAACTCATCAGCTGCTCGCTGCTGGCCTGCATCATCGTCTCCTCCATTCCGATTTTCATTGCCGCCAATCGGCAAATCGGCCGCGTGCTCAAATAATCAAATCGGCTGCGCCTCAACAACGCATGCCGCACTTTCCGCAACTTTGAGCTTGCATTTCGCGGCAGATGTGGTAGAAAGGACGAAGCATTGCCCGCACTGCGGGTACCTATCACTCTATCTTACACAGAACCATGGATATTCAAGTTGCAGTCCTTTGTGACTACGCCGCCGATTATCAGGGCAAGCTCTGCATTCAGGGCGCCTTTGATACGCTTTTTGCTCACCAGTTCCCGGTGATTCACCCCGCCTGCTCTCTGGCTCTCCGCCTCTGCCTGACGCCCGAGGACGCCGGCAACCACAAGCTCGGCATCTCCATTGTCGATGAAGACGGCACGCCGCTGGACAAGGAACGCATGCCCATCGTCGGCGATCTGACCGTCGCCCTTCCGCAGGGTGCCAGCTTCCTGACCCGCAACCTCATCATGAATTTCCAAGGCCTTCGCTTCGAGAAGTCCGGCAACTACTGCATCGACGTCACGCTCGACGGCGAAGTGCTCGCCAGCACCCCGCTGCGCCTCGTGCTCGCTCAGCCCGCGAAGCAGCCCGCCGCGCCCGCGCCTCAGGAACCCGAAGCCTAAGCTCCGCGCAAGCGAACAAATCATCAGCCCTCATCCCGCAGCTGTCGGGGTGAGGGCGATTCTTTCGCCGCAGGGGCCACGCAGGGGCAGCAGACGAGCCACGCAGGAGCAGCGTACAAGCAACGCAGGGGCCGTACAGACGCAGCGCCCGGAAAAGCGCCCCCCCTCAGGGAACCAGATTCTTGTTGTCCTTAATCGCATCCCAACCGCCCTCCAGCACGTAGACGGGCGCCTCGATAATGCCCGTCTCGCGCAGCGCGGCAGCGACCTCCTCAGCGGTGCTGCAACCGCCCGTACAAAACACCACCACGGCATCATTCGGGCCGATCTCCGTCAGGCGGCTCATCGCCGTATCCATCTGATCCTGCATCAGCTCGCCCGGACGAATCGGAAACATATTATTCTCGGGCAACTCCATGTGCCGCACCTCGAAGTCGCTCTCGCTGCGCGCATCGATCCAGACAATGACCGAATCCCTCATCGCCAGCAAGGTATCCGGGCAAACACGCCCCTCGGGCAGCTTCTCCTGAACACAGACCGGCATTCGCCCGGGCGCAAAAAACGCGCTGTCCACCCAGTAAAAAATGAGAGCCGGCGGCACCATAGCGATGCCCAGCCACACAAACTGTCTCATCAGATCCCTACCGACCGGCTGCATAGTCCCGTTCTACCACAGCGAGGCGAAGCTGTCAACACCGCGTCGCATCATAACTCAATAACAAATCATCGAACGATGGGAGAGACAACGCGGCTTCATTTGCGCTTGCAAGTCCGGGCGGAACGTGTTACAGTGCCGGCATGAACCGCCCCAACCAGCGCGCCCTCGACGAAATGCGCCCCCTCGAATTCATCCTCAACGTCGCACCCAACGCCACCGCCTCCGTGCTGAGCTGCTTCGGCAACACGCGCGTCATCTGCGCCGTCAGCGTCGAAAACGACGTCCCCCGCTGGATGAAAAACCAGCACGTCCCTGGCGGCTGGCTCACCGCCGAGTACTCCATGCTGCCCTACTCGACTCTCGACCGCAAAAAGCGCGACAGCCTCGGCAAGCAAGACGGCCGCTCCGTCGAAATCCAGCGACTCATCGGCCGCTCCCTGCGCGCCGTGACCGACCTCGAAGCCCTCGGCGAGCGCACCGTCTGCATTGACTGCGACGTCCTTCAAGCCGACGGCGGCACGCGCACCGCCAGCATCACGGGAGCCGCCGTGGCCCTCGTCATCGCCATGAACCGTCTGGTCGCGCGGGGCGAAATCGAACGCAACCCCGTTCGCCAGCTCGTCTCGGCCGTCTCCGTCGGCAAGCTGAGCGGCACCCCCCTTCTCGATCTCTGCTACGTCGAAGACCGCGACGCCGAGGTCGACATGAACATCGTCATGACCGAAAAAGGCGAATACGTCGAAGTGCAAGGCAGCGGCGAAGAAGCCGTCTTCACGGCCGATGAAATGGCGCAGATGCTCGCCCTCGCCTCCAAGGGCATCGCCCGCATCACCGAAGCGCAGAAAGAGGCCATCGCCCGGGCGGACGCCGTTTCCGCATCCGACGTCTCATCGCTGCGCGATTTCTTCGCCTCGCGCTGAGCTCCCCCGGGCAGTGCCGAGCCCAGGCCCGCAGGCAGCCGCATGAGCCCGCAGGCAGCCGCATGAGCCCGCAGGCAGCCGCATGAGCCCGCAAGAGCCCGAGAGACTCGTCAGCGCCTCGCCGCTCCCCTGCCTCGCCTCACAGCCTCTTCCCCTCTCCGACGCCGGATGCACCACCGCATCCGGCGCCTGCTTTTTCCCTGACGCCTTTGGCGGCGGGCCGCACGCCGTCCGTCATCGGGCACCGACACCGCGGCCGCTCGCTGCCCCTCATCCTCATCGGGAAGAGAGAAAGTAGGCATCGCGGCGGCGCGGGTCGCACTGCTCAGGCAAGCTCCGGCTCCACCATCGCCGGCAGGCGATCCGCCACCGCCGCCATATCGGATTGCTCATCCAGCGGCAGAGGGTGCAGCCAAGTCTCGCGCCGCAGCCAGGTGCGCTGCCGCTTCGCGTAGCGGCGCGTCGTCAGAGCCAGCGCCGCTGCCAGCTCCTCCTCATCGCGAAACTCGCGCGCAGCGTCGGCCGGGAGGCAGGGCTCCAGCTGCGCGCGCAACTCCGGTTCCCTCGCCGCGAGAAAGGCCGCCAGCTCCGACAGCCCCAGCGTCTTCTGCGCCGTCTGCGACAAGCATCGCAAATCCCCCAGCGCGCGCAGCTCCTCCAAAGCGCCCGCGTCCAGCATCCCGCGAGCCCGCCGCGCCAAGCGCGCATCCAGTTCCGCCGTCTCGCGCTGCACGCAAAACCCCGGGCCCGCCGGCTGCGCGTCCACCCAGTTTTGTCGCCAAAACGACAGCGGCTTGCCGCCGAGAATCACAATCTCGAGATTGCGGCAGACGTAGCGCGGATTCTCCAAGGGCGTCAGCGCCGCCCCCTCCGGATCCAGCTCGCGCAGGCGGCGCACCAGCTCCTCGAGCGGCAGCGCACTCAGCTCGGCACGCAGAGCCGGATCAGACGGCGGAGCCGGAGAAATCCCGTGCGAGATAAAGCGCACGTACAGACCCGAGCCCCCCGTCACAATCGCCCGCTTGCCGCGCGCCGCTATCTCTTCGAGGCAGCGCTGAGCCCGCCGCGCATGCGTCGCCGCATCATTCGGCTCCGAGGGATCCAGACAGCTGATGAGGTGGTGCGGCACGCGCGCCAACTCCTCCGCGCTCGGAGCCGCCGTCACAATCTCCATGCCGCGATAAACCTGATACGCGTCAGCGCTCACAATCTCCGCCGCGCCCAAGCGCTCCGCGAGCGCCAGCGCCAGCGCCGTCTTGCCGCTGCCCGTCGGCCCCAAAATAAAAATCGGCTTCATGATGACTCTCTGCAACATGCCGCATGCCCCAACGCACCCGTCGAGCGTGCGGCCCGCACTCAGGGATGCGGGATATTCAAATCCGGGCCATAGCGATTCTCGCCCCGGTGGCCCTCCGAAACCACCATCACCAGCAGCGCTAGACTGAGCAAGGGCAGCATCGCCATGCAGCACACATTCACGATCATCGCCGTCCTCATCCCGTAGGGCGGCACATTGCGCCACTCACCCAGCATGCTGATAATCTCGATTCCCTTGCTCCCTATCAGCGCCTGCTCGCTCGTCACGTCAAACTCCAAACCCTTCGTGCGATCCACAAAGTCATACAGCGGGCCCAAAGCCTGCATCAGACGCTTGGCAAACTGTGCCCGCTCCCGGTAGCGAATGTGGTCAAACCAGTAGTGAGCATGCGTCTCAAAGCAGCCCGGAGGCGTCAGACTCAGATGATACGGCCCCTGCTTCATCGAAGCGTGGGATGCGACGAGTGACGAGCGATTCTCCATCCCCTTCGCCACTAAAAAGAGCAAACAGAGCCCCAAATACGCCAAGCTGAGCACAAAAAACAAACTCGTGAGCGCATGACTGAATACCCAAACGGCGCCGCGATTCACATCATGCAGGCGGCGAACAGTCAGCGAAAACTGCGGCAGCGCCGCCACCAGCCAAAAGAGCACCAAAGCCCCGAGGCTAATACCGCCGAAGAGCAGCCAGTCACCCTCATTGCCGCGCGCCGCAGACTCAATGCCGAGACTCAGAAAAACGTAACTGAGGTAACCCAGCAAGGCCGAGACCGCCAGAAACACAATTTGAAAAAACAAAAACTCGCGCCGCGTCGTCCGTCCGCGCAGACAAAAACTCTTGCGCAGCACGAAAAAGAAATTCGGTATCAGACCGCCGTGGCTCGGCGCAAGCCTGAAACCGCAGCTCAGGCAGCGCGTGCTCGGACTCCCGTTGACGATGGGCAAGGCCGCGCCGCATTTCGGACACAGAACCTGATTCTCGATGATGCGATTCGGAATGTACTCATGGGGGTTCAACCCGAAGCTCAGCAAACCGCCCAAGGCCACCCAAGTATTGCCGCCCGCCTCGGCGACAAGCGTCGTCGGATCGACCAGCCCCTCGACCATCATGGCGGAGAGTTGGTCGAGCGTGACAGGCCCGCGCGTCTCATCATCGAGGTCTCTGTAATAATACTGCTTCATCTGCGTCGGCGCTCCGCCCCGTCGGCGTCTGCGTCAGATATGATAGAGCTTCGCGCTTCTCATGTCAATCCTCTGCAAGCACGATCCATGTCATGATACTTGGTATGCTTTGACGCGATGGAGCCCGCCGATGTTCCACGTGGAACAATCGGGAAACAGCTTGACAGAATCGAGCCCATGCGATACAACAGAACTATGACCTCCCTGCCCTTTCACGAGCCCCGACTCGAAGATGCTGCGCCGCTGCGCCGCATCACCGCGTCCTGCGGCGCAAGGGGCAGCGACCTCGCTTGGGCCAACGTCTACCTGCTGCGCGCAAAATACAACACGCGCATCGCCATCGACGAGGGCTTCCTCTACCGCCGCTACGACGGGCGCACGCGCCTGCAGGGCTACACCTTTCCCCTCAGCCTCGAGCCGTCGCCCGATGAAGGCGCGCTCCGCCTCGCTCTGGCGCGCGTGGAGCAAGACGCGGAAGACAACGGACGAGAGCTGAGCTTCTGCCTGCTCACCGCCGAGCAAAAAGAGCTGCTCGAAAAACTGATGCCCGGGCGCTTCCTCTACTCTTGGAAGGAGTCCGACTGCGACTACCTCTACCGCCGCAGCGACCTCGCCGAATTGCCGGGCACGGCCTACCACGCCAAGCGCAACCATATCTCGCGCTTTCTGCGCGAGCACGCCGAGATCAGCTTCGAGGAGCTTCGCGACGACAACCGCGAGGATTTCGCCGAACCGGCGCACGCCTGGCTGGCGACCGGGCAACAGACGGCCGGGCAGCCCGCGGAGGGCTTGTTGCACGAGCAGCGAGCCATCGCCTGCGCGCTCGAGGATTACCGCGAACTTGGCCTTCGCGGCGTGCTGCTTCGCGTCGACGGTCGGCCGGCCGCTATGGCGCTGGCGGGTTTCATCAGCCCGACGGTGGCCGACATCCACTACGAGAAATGCCACCCCGACTACCGAGGCGCCTATGCGCTCATCAACCGCGAAATGGCTCGGCGCCTTCCCGAAGCCGAGCTCATCAACCGTGAGGAGGACCTCGGAGAACCCGGCCTGCGGCAGGCCAAGCAGTCCTACCACCCCTGCGAACGGCTCGTCAAGTGGAGCGCTTACCCTGCAAGCGGCGCCGGCTCCGCCTCCCCGATCAACGGCGCCTCGCCGGACCTCGGCGAAGAAGGAGCGGCAGCATCCGGCGGCGACAAGACAGACGCCTGACGCTCTTCGCTGCCCTCCTTCCTCCCCGACCCTCTTCAGTCCTCCTCACACTCCCCCCTTCTCTCACTCCCCTGCCCCCCGACATCTCACCGCCATGCTGACCGACATCCTGAGCCCTGAAGACTGCGCCGCGTGCCGCCTCTGCTGCCACTTTCACCGCGAGAGTGCGTGGGAAACACCCGCTATCGAACCCGCCCTCGTCGACGCCTACCGCCGCCTCGAACCGGCTCCTCCGCTCCGGCGACGCCCCGACGGCTCCGTCAGCTTCGAGCTGAACTTCGAAGGCAGGGCATCCGACGAGAGCGCACCCTGCCCCCTGCTCGATTGCCGCAGCGGCTGCCGATTGCCGCGCGAAGAGCGGCCGATGGAATGCCGCCTCTGGCCGCTGCGCCTGATGCGCCGCCGCGGAACGGACGGCCGCGAGCAGGTCCTGCTCGGCTGCTACCGCGACTGTCCGGGCGTGCAACGCTGCGGCTTGGAGACCCTGCGCCTCTTTGCCGAGGAGAAGCTCAAGGCGCGCCTCCTCGAGCATGCGCGGCGCCTGCCTCAGACCATACGCCCCTACGATGAGCATTATGAAATCCTCGCTTCATGGCCGGAGCTGCAAAGGCTCGAGACGCCGGATGCCTGAGGCGCCCCTTTCTTGAGGCGCGGGATGCCTGAGGCCCGCAACGCTCGCCTCGCTTCTCCTGGCCCGCGCGCAGCAAGAGCGAGACGAGCTGACCTCTTCAGCGAAGTGCTGCGCCGCAACGCAAAACAGGCCGCGGTCGGGTTGACCGCGGCCTGTTCGGCTGATCTGCAAAAGGTTCACCGCCGTGCCGTCAGTGGAAGAAGAGCCACGTTCCCTTCTGTATAGGTGGGTGCGAAGCCTGGATCTTCTGAGGTATCCTCTGAGGGACGGAACATGTGATCCATCTGGCGGAAGCCCCTTGTATGTTTACAACGGTCCGGGCCTTGATGTCCACGCGTCACGAACACGGCAGCTGCATTATGTATACCACGGCGGCCTGATTTTCGCAAGCTCTTTCTTCATTGTTTTTCATCGGCTCTTCCTGATCCGATTTGTGCCGAGGTCTCCACGTCTCTCCGACTCCTCTCTTTCTCTCCCCCGCAGCTCCGCGTCCTGCGAGTCGCCGCGCCTGCCCGTGTTCCACGTGGAACAATGAGGCGAGAATGTTTGACAAATAGCGCAGATGCGTGTATAAAGAGCGAGCACGAACATGACGATTCCATCCCTCTTATCAGACAAACTCACGCAGGCTCTGGCCGCGGTGCTCGGTGACGCCCTGCCCGAAGCTTTCTGCGCTTCGGTCACGCCCTCTCAGGATCTGCGCTTCGGCGACTACCAAAGCAATGCCGCCATGATGCTCGCCAAGCAGGCTCGCACGAATCCGCGCGCCTTGGCGACTCAGGTGATCGAGGCTCTCGGTAATTCGGAAATAGCCACGGCGGAGATTGCCGGCCCGGGCTTCATTAACTTCCGCATCAAGCCGAGCTATTACGCGGCCCGCACGCACGCGATGCTCGATGATCCGCGACTGGGTGTACCGACGGTTGCCGAGCCGAAGACCATCGTCATTGACTTTTCGGCTCCGAATGTGGCCAAGCCGATGCACGTGGGTCACATTCGCTCGACGATTATCGGTGACACGCTGGCGCGCCTCGCACGCTTTATGGGGCACCGCGTGATTGCCGACAATCATATCGGCGATTGGGGAACGCAGTTCGGGATGATTCTCTGGGGCTGGAAAAACCTGCTGGATCAGGAGGCTCTGGAGGCCGACCCGATCGAGGCCCTGCTGGATGTATACAAGCAGGTGAACGCCAAGTGCAAGGAGGATCCGGCTCTGCTGGCTCTCTGCAAGGAGGAGTTGGTGAAGTTGCAGGGCGGCGACACGGAGAACCGCGCGATCTGGGAGCGCTGCATCGAGGTGACGAAGCGCGGACTGAATAAGATTTACGATCAGCTCGATATCCGCTTCGACTACTGGCTGGGCGAGAGCGCCTACAATGATGCGCTCGGTCCGCTGGTCGAGGATTTGCTGGCCAAGGGCATTGCCCGCGTGAGCGACGGCGCGGTTTGCGTGTTCTCGGACGGTTTCCACAAGCCTCAGGATGACCCCTTCCTGGTGCAGAAGGACGGCGAGTGGGTGCCGGTGCCGGCGATCATTCGCAAGGCGGACGGAGGCTTCCTCTACGCGACGACGGATCTCGCGACGCTGGATTACCGCTTTGCTCACTTCAAGGCGGATTCGATCTGGTACGTGGTCGGGGCTCCGCAGGAGAAGCATTTCCGCCAGATTTTCGACATTGAGCGCATGCGCGGTGTCGAGGGTGCGGATCTGCGCTTCGTGGCCTTCGGCTCGATTCTCGGCAAGGATCGCCGCCCCTTCAAGACGCGTTCGGGCGACACGGTGAGTTTGCAGGATGTGATTGACGAGGCTGTTGCTCGCGCGGCCAAGGTGATTGAGGAGAAGAGCCCGGATATGCCGGCCGAGCAGAAGGCGTCCGTGGCGCAGGCGGTGGGCATCGGCGCGATCAAGTTTGCCGAGTTGTCGCAGAATCGCATGAGCGACTACATTTTCGACTGGGACAAGATGCTGGCGCTGACGGGCGACACGGCTCCCTATCTCCAGAACAGCTACGTGCGCACGCGTTCGATTTTCCGCAAGATCGACGGGGAGTTCTGCCCGCCGGCCGAGTTGATTTTGAGCGAAGAGGCGGAGATTCATCTGGCGCGTCTGCTGGTGCGCTTTGCGGAGGTGGTGCCGGCGACGCTCGAGGACTGCCGCCCGAATCTGCTGGCGGCTTATCTCTATGATCTCGCTCGCGCTTTCCACAGCTATTATGAGGCTTGCCCGGTGCTGCGCAGCGAGGGTGCGGTGCGCGAGAGTCGACTGGCTCTCTGCGAGCTGACGGCGCGGGTGCTGCGCTGCGGCATGGGTCTCTTCGGCATTACGATGCCCGAGCGCATGTGAGTTCCGTTCGCGCGTTCATCAGGCGCCCCTCCGGGGACGTCCGGCGCCTTTCCCCCGCGCAGCGCTTCGGTGTTGCGCGGGGCTTCTTTTGCCCGCTGACGGAGTCCGGGCTTGACCTCGACGGCTCGGCGGTGTTACAGTGCGGGGGATGGCCTTGATCCTGACTGCCGATTTTTCCCGCTGTTCGCTCTTGCTGCTGGCCTCAGCGGCCTGTCTCGCCGATGCGGCACCCGGTGCCGCCTTGCCGACGCGCCGAGCGCAGGCGAAGGAGGCGAGCGAGGCGAGGGCTTCCGAAGTTCCCGCGGCTTCCGCAGCGAGTACGGCGGCCGAGGCTTGTTTTCTGGTTTTGCCTCAGGCCCTGGGCAGCGCCGAGGTTCAGCGTCTGAATGCTCTGGGGCTTCAGGAGCTGCTGCTCGGTTGCAAGGGGCGGGCTGAGGCGTATTTTCGCCGGGCTCTCGCGCTCGATGCCGATGCGATGACGGCCTTGGCGGGTTTGCTGAGCACGCAACGCCTGTCGCCGGCCGAAGCCTCTGAGCAGGCTGACCGCTTGCAGGCTTTGATGCAGGCCGGTGTGATGACGACACCGCCCGAGGAGCATATGCTGGGTCTTCTCCTCGCGCTGGCGCAGGGGGACGCGCAACAGGCTCTCGAGCTTCACGCTCCCTATGCGGCGCGTTATCGCCGCGATGCGGCGGCGTGGTGCTGGTATCAGATTTTGCTGGCGGATGAGCGCCCGGGGCAGCAGGATCGCGAGGCGGCCGCTGCGCGTCTGGAAGAGGCGCGGCGCCTCTTTCCGCAGCATCCGCTGGCTCTTTTTTGTGCGCTGCAATTGGCCGGGGATCACGCCGGGGAGATCTGCCGCGCGGAGGATGCCGAGCTGTTGGCGGCGTCCTTTCCTTCGCATCCGCTGGTTCAGTTGATGGCGGCGCATCTTTTGCAGAGTCTCGGGCGAGGCCGCGAGGCTCTGCGCTTGTTGCAGGATGCGGTCGAGCATCTCTACCCGAACATGCCCGAGCGCGAACAGGAGACGGAGTTTGAGCTCTGCCTCATGATGCAGTTGAGCTTGGCTGCCGAGCTCAGTGCCGCCGGGCGCGATCGCGAGGCGCTCGCGCTGCGTCGTCGTCTCAATGCGCTGCCTCTGCCTGCCGGCGGGGGTCGCACGGCTGATTTGCTTCTGCGCTGGGAGGCTCACTTTCTTCCGCTGCGGGTTCTTTTCCGGCCGGGTGCGCGGCTCAATCTCTCGCTCATTCGGGCGGCTCGAGAGGCGGCGGCTCCGGCGACGGCGGCCGACAATGCGGAGAGCCGCTTCCTAGTGCAGGCGGCAAACTGTCTGGAAAAGGCGCTCCGCATCCGGCTCGATGTGCGCCATAAGAGCGTCACGAGCACCGCAGAGTCTCTGCGCGAGCTCGAAGCGATGACGAATCAGCTTTCGCTCGACGAGCTGCGCCAAAGAGGGCCTGCTGCTTTGCCGCTGGCCGAGCGCCTGTTGAATACCTGTCAGGCGGCCCGCTACGCGGCTCTCATGGCCGTCTACCCGGATCAGGCGGATGGCTGGCGGCCCGAGTTGCGCCGCTTGCTCCGGACGGGGCGTTACCAGCTGCCGCTCTTGCTGCCCGGCTTGAACGAGCATCGGGCGCAAGCGACGAAGAGTGCATCGTCCGCTCACTGAAAGAGAGAGCAGGGGAGGGCAGGGGAGATATCACTGTTCCACATGGAACACGGAAGCCGAAGAACATCATCACGAGCCTGACGCACATCTTGACTTCCGCACAGGCTATGGTAGAATTTCTCTCATGAGTAAGCAATCGCTTCTGAAGCTCAGCGCTTTCGCGCTCGCCTGCCTGATGCTCTCATCTTGCGCGCAGCTCCAAACACGGCGCAATGTCACGGAACTGGGTGCTGACTACGAGGGCATTGTCTGTGATCCGCCCCGCGTTCTTTACGTGCAGGGTGGGCGCAGCTACGTGAAGGTCGATGTGCGGCGCCTCGAAAAGCGCTACCCCGTTCTGAGAGACAAGGTTTTCTTCTCCGAGCAAAAGAGCGAACCGAGTTACAGTATTTTACAAAGCGCTGACAGTGAAGAGAAAGTGAGTCATCTCTACCTGCCGCTCAGCGCTTCGACGGCGGATGTTCTGCGCCGGGAAAACGGCTACAGCAGCATGGATGTTCTCATGAAGGAGCTGATTGCCGGAAGGGATCAAGCCAAAACTTCGCTGCCGGGCGCCGTTGCGGTGCCGGTTCGCGCTTTGGTGGACGGCGAACGTTCTTTGCACGCTTTTGAATCGACGCGGAATCCCGCGAAGCCCGGGATGGCTTTGCAGGCGCTCAGCAAGCTGGATTTGGTCTTTGTCGATGTGCCGGGGACGCTTTTGTACAATGTTGCAATACCCGTTATGGAGCCCTTTGTCTTCTTCAAGCGCTTCTTCACCGAGGAGGATGACGGCCGCTATGTGTCGGAGATGAAGAGTCGGCTTCAAAGCAACACAAATCGTTGATGCACTGTGTTTTGCGACCTTAACACGACTGCGGCGACGGAGAAGGGGAAAAGAGTTAATAAAGCTGTGAATAAGTTGTGCGTAACATGGTGAATAAGTCTTCTTCACCGTTTGAGAGGCGTTGTTCACCGATTTATCGACAAGTGTGCTTGTGTGCTGAAATGTTGATTTTCAAGCGATTCAAATGCTTATTCACTTTATTCACAGGGGTGATGATGATGAATTTTAAATTCTCTCTTTCTTCTCTCTCCACATAGGAGCTGTTCACAATGGGCTTTGCGCGGTGCCTTGTCGAAGGAGCGTACTTTATGGGTCGGCGCTTTGGTCGGCGCTTTGCCGGAGGTCTAGGATGAAATGCAGTTGACTTATCGGGCGGTGCGGGTAAAATGAGGCGGCATGCGGCAGTGTGACGGTACAGAGGAGCAGAGGCAAGTGGATCTGAGCATGATGCAGAGGGCTCTGCTCTGCGCTCGGAGAGGACTCGGCACGACGAGTCCGAACCCGCCCGTCGGGGCTCTTGTCGTGCGCGAGGGACGCATTCTCGGCGAGGGTTGGCACGAGAAGGCAGGCGAGGCTCACGCCGAGCGCCGCGCCTTGGCGGATGCGCGTGCCCGAGGCTTCGGGGACCGACTGCGCGGCGCGACGCTGTACGTGACCTTGGAGCCCTGCTCCAGCTACGGACGCACGCCGCCTTGTACCGAAGCGATTCTCGAGGCCGGCATCGCCCGTGTGGTCTACGGCGCGGTCGATCCCGATGAACGCCATCGCGGACGCGCTGATGCGCTTCTGCGCGCCGCCGGCGTCGAGGTTCTCGCCGGCCTTGCTCAAGAGCCCTGCGAGGCTTTGCTGAGGCCCTGGATGCAGGCTCTGCGCCGCAGCCGCCCTTGGGTGGTGGCCAAGATGGCCTGCACGCTGGACGGGAGTCTGGCGCGGCCGCACAGCCGCTATGTGAGCTGCCCCGAGTCGCAGCGCGAGGTGCATGAGCTGCGCCTGCACTCCGACGCGATTCTGGTGGGCGGCCAAACGCTGCGCAGCGATGATCCTTCCCTGACGATCCGCTGCCCGATTTCTCCGGTTCCGGCCGTCAAGCAGCAGCCTTGGCGCGTTGTGCTGACGCGCAACCGAGCGTCTTTGCCGGCCTCGGCCCGCGTTTTCACGGACGCGCATGCGGCCCGCACGCTGGTGTACGAGCAGGTCGACGATTTGGCAGCTCTGCTGCATGAGCTTTACCGTGAGCGCGGTGTGGTGCAGTTGATGCTGGAGTGCGGCGGAGCTCTGCTGAGGCGCTTTCTCGAAGCTCGCCTCGTAGATGAATGGATGCAGGTTGTGGCGCCGGTGCTCGCCGGCGATGGTTTGCCGCTGGTACCCGGGGGATTTTTGCCCGAGGAAGTGCGCGTGCAGGTCACGCGACATGAGAGCTGCGGCTGCGACCGAATCGTCGGGGGACTGCTGCAATACGGCGGGGAGAATCAGGCGGAGAAATTCATGAAATAAAGATTATTAAGATGCAGGAGCCTTTTTTCAGCGTGGTGATGCCCGTTTACAAGGTGGCGCCCTATATTCAAACGACTCTCGAGAGCCTGTATCGCCAAACGGAGCCCGATTTTGAAATCGTCGTTATTGATGACGGTTCGCCCGATGAAACGGCGGAGATTTTGAGTCGGCAAAGCGACCCGCGCCTGCGTGTGTTCCGGCAGGAGAATGCCGGAGCCAGTGCCGCCCGCAATCGCGGCATACGCGAGGCTCGGGGACGCTGGGTGGCTTTCTTGGACGGCGATGACGCTTGGGTGCCCAATCATCTGGAGCTGGCGCGAGCCGCGCTGGAGGCTCACCCCGAATACCTTTGGTACGGTGCGCTGTATCGCCGCGTGAGAGCGGAGCGACTGTGCGAGGATGACTATCGCGAGGCGGCTCCCCGGGGGCGCCTGCAGGCCGTGAACTGGTACGTGGACGGCAGCCGGCATGTGTTGCCCTGCTCGTCGCTGGTTGTCAGGCGCGACCTGATGGCGGATGAGCCCGAGTTCTTTCCGCTCGGCGTGAAAATGTTCGAAGACAACATAGCCTTTTCGCGCCTCGGACGCCGCCATCCGATGATGTTGCTCCGGCAGTCGGTCACGATGTTATACTTGGAGAGAGCCAGCTCAGCGTCGGCGCAGTACGGTCGCTTCTTGCACGCCGTCGACGGCTCACCCGGGCTCGATGCTCTGCGCCTGCAACAGCAGTTGGCCGCCGAGCCCGATTGCAGCCCCGAGGCTCGTATGCTCTATCGTGAAATGGCTTTGTGCAATTGGTATTCGCGCATCACGGCTGCCTCACTCATTTGCTGGTTGCCGGAAATTCGGGAGCGTCGACCGATGACGGGCGGATTCTGGTCCGCATGGTTGAGTCTTTTCTGCCGCATGGAACATTTCATTTGCCGCATCATGCGCTGGGGCATTTGCCGACGCCTCAATGCGCTGCGGCGCGCGAAGAGTCGCCGAGCCGCTGCATGCCGCGTGGAGCTGGGAGACTAGGGACGCACACGGCCTTTCGCGTGCCGCCGAGCCTTGACACGCCCGCTGAGCCGCTTGCTGAGCGACATGCAGAGCCGCATGCAGAGCCGCGTGTTGAGCCGCTTGCTGAGCCGCGTGTTGAGCCGCTTGCGCGACAGCGGCGGATGCCGCAGAGGAGCCGAGGCGGGAAACATCGTGAGGAAAGCCACACCTGTCCCAAAGTTTCAAGGCGCAGTCGTTTTGACGGCTCCTTGAGTATACAAAAAATGGAGGCTTGATTT